>JAZOUI010000266.1:0-4351 GCA_045658145.1 Pumilibacteraceae bacterium | reverse complement strand
CCCAAAGCATCACAATTATACTCTTTCATAACGTCAACTGCTTGAGTGATTTGGTCAATTATTTGACTAGAATAACCGTTTGAGACGGCTTGCTCCATTTCTTTACCACTCACTCCATAATAGCGATAAGCATCGTTTAGTTTGTACGAATCTTCGTGTCCAAACGTCGCCTCTACTTTAACGTGCGCATTAGGAATTTGCCCATCAAACGAAGTGGATATTGTGCATTTTTTGCGCAAAAGTTGACAATAAATTTGCCCGAAATTATGCCCGTTTACCGTTAGTGAGTTTAGCGTTATAAGCCCGTAAATTGACAATTTATCCGTCCACGTATAACCTTCAGTTTGATTTTTGTCAAGCACAGCAACCATTTTTCCTTTGTCAAAAAGCGCAAGCGTAGAAACAGATTTTATTTCGGTTTCACTTTGCTGACCACCTTGGCTACTGCTTTGACTACTGTTATTTTTTTCGTTATTAGAGTTCCCTTTTTGCTCGCTACCACCCGATTTTTCTTTGTCGCCTATCACAAGACAAGGCATATAACTCGCCTTAGATTTACTCGCCGAATCAGACAAAAACTTGATTAGCGTAATGGTGGGAACGTTATTACTCGTCGAGTTGTATTCTACTAGTTCACTCAAATTATTACTCGTCGCCTCAGATAAATTGTTGGATTTTTCAATAGTATCTTTTGCTGAACAATCGGGCGAATAAAGTAAGTGCGCGCCCGGGATAATTTTTCCCGAACTCATCAGGTAATTTAAGTGCTGAATTACACTTTCACCATCCATAGTGTTGCCTATTATCACAAGCCCACACAGTCCTAGTTCTAACGGCTTACCCATTTTTATCATAATTTCTTCTAAAGCATTGCTTACCGAATCGCCTTTTGCGCCTATTGTTAACCGTTTAACAGCACCGTCCTGCCCTTCTTGTGGCATAACGGCAGTTGCCGACAAATAGTATCCGTCATTTTTCTTATCGATACCTATAACCGTAATTAGCAATTTGTTTTCGATCTCCGGTAGTCCACCCGTTTTCTTGGGTAAAAATGCAAGCACAAGTGTAAAAACAGCCACAATTACAGCATAAATTCGCAAACGCACTACTCGCGACTTCATTTGTTTTTGCATTTTATTACTCCTTTGTCACTTTTTAACGGCAAATCGTGGTAATTTGACTTATACTTAATAAACGCTGACACCATTAAAAACAAGGGCAACACGTACGCAACGGGGAATATGAAAAACTTTGCTATTCCCGTCGCAAACAGAAAAACGCTTTCTTCGTTATTGAACACAAACACGCACACGACGTAAAGCGCAAGCGCGCATATGCAAGCGTACAAATGGTCACTTCCCTTCACGACAATAAATTTTATCGAACGTACAATTAGCGTGAAAAGTGCGGAAAACTTTATAAAAACACTTAAAAGCCATATACAGTAGAAAAGCAAATCAAATCTTCCATACTCTTGCGAACCAAGTGAAAGTTGAGTCATATTGCTAACGTTATTTCCGTAATCGATTAAAGTGCTGATATTTGCATACGCAGAAAATAGCACCACGGAAAAAATCATTATCAACAAGGACGAAACGAGTTTTGCAACGTACGTTCCTACCACAAAACCTTTGCTAATTTTTACGTTTCCCAAAAATAACGTCATTACAGTAACGTCACAAAACCACATAGGAAAGGTTACAATCCCCTTTGCAACGGGCTGAATCCCTTCACTGAGAAAGGGTAAAAGATTGTCAAATTGCAATTCTCCAAACAATAATGCTGTCAAAACAAGTGTTGCAAGGAATACAATAGGTGCAATAAGTTCGGCCGTTCTGCCCATAGCACGCAAGGGACGGACGGCAAATGCGCCTGCAAGTGCAAGCAACGGCAAAATCAATACAGCCCAGTTTATATCGCGATACATTATGATATTGAAAAATATTTTTATTTCGCCCGTAACGATAACTGATTTTACAAACAAGAATAAAACCATTATCCCCACTATTATACGCGAGACTACTTTTCCACAAGTATCTTGAAGTATTCCAAACAGCGTTTTGTCGGGATTACGCTTTGCGACAATCAATAAGAAAGTGAGCGAAACAAATTCAAATATAATATACGCTACTAGCACCAAATAACCGTCTTTGCCTATCGTGCGCAAAATGAGCGCAGGGAGCATAAACATTTTGATTGCAATAGACACCAAAAATTCAAGTGCTATAAATTGTTTTGTAGAAATTTGCTTACCTTTTTCCATTATTGTCTCCATAACGATTAGCGTTAATATTTTTGATACTAACGGGGCGTTTATCCATCCGAAGTAATGATACTCGGTACACCGAATCGCACAAATCTTGCTTTATAAGGGGTGCAAAAGGCGCCATATACGGCACACCAAAGCCGTTGAGCGAACAAAGATACAACAGCAAATATAAAATCCCCACCAAAAGCAAATACATCCCACCTAGTCCACCTATAAGCGTAAACACAACTCTAAGTAGTGTTAGCGTTCCTTCTTGATTTGGCGCGGTATATAGCGCAATGGAACTTAGGGCAGTTATCATAACGGCAGGCGAACTGATTATGCCTGCTTTTACCGCAGTATCGCCTAACACTAGCGCGCCCACTATACTCATTGCCATACCTACCGCTCGGGGCATACGGACACTTGCCTCGCGAATAAGTTCAAACAACAGTATTACGAACAAAATTTCGGTTATGGGCGAAAGGGGTATACCGTTTACAGCAGTCATTACGGTAAGCAAAAATCGCATAGGAATTACGCTGTAATGATATTGTTCTAACGCGACATAAAGTCCCGGCAAAAGTATCGAAAAAAACAGCGCAAGCACTCGAATTATTCGCAAAAACGTCGAAAGCGACGCTCTTTCGTAATAGTCTTCGCTAGACTGATAATCTTCTATTAGCATAAACGGAACGGTGATTACCATAGGCGAGCCGTCCACGATAATTGCAACTCGTCCTTCTAAAAGTTTAGATGCAACGATATCGGGCTTTTCAGTCACGCCCGTTTGATGAAAAAGCGAAAACGGTCGGTCTTCTAGATAGGGCTGAAGATAATGACTGTCAATAATCGCATCAACGTCAATACTTTTTATCCTAGCGCGCACTTCACTTACAAGCGCTTTGTCCACGACGTTAGAAAGATAGACTATCGCAACGGTAGTATTACTTATTCTACCCACCGTTAGTTTTTCAATAGCAAATGCAGGACTTTTAAGCCTTCGTTCAAGAAGCGAAAGATTAGTTTTTACGTCTTCGATAAATCCTTCTCGTGGTCCGCGCATTACGGTCGCAGTTGGGGGCTCGGCAATAGCGCGCTTATCCCACTTGCGAAGATTGATTATAACTATCTCATCCACGCCGTCCACAACGACGATAGCGTCGCCACTTAGCAAACTATTTCTCGCCTTTTCTACGTCATTAGTAAGCGAGGTTTCGGCAACACTACTGACGTTATTCGCTATTTTTCTTGCCGTGATTTTCCACTCATGACATTTTTCTAAAGCCACAACAAGTCGGCTAATAAGTAACGTATCCGTCATATCGGGGTTGTATAGCAACGCGCTTTGCTTTCCTGAAACGCTTATTTTGCGATTAACAAGATAATCGGGTGTAGCAAAAACGGACGTTATTTCCTGTATCCTTTTCATACCGTTAATGTGTGTAATTTTGTCCGTTTTTATAAGCAAAAATCAAAAAACGCCATACCACGTGGTACGGCGTTTTTGTTATTTATAAAAATTCAATTAGTTTCTCTTTTGCGCGATTTCTACTGCCTCGTTAGCAAGGCGAGTGATTTCAGCCCAGTTCTTTTCTTTAACAAGGCTATCTGCAACCATCCAACTTCCGCCACAAGCAACGATTTTGGGGAAAGCCAAGAATTCAGCAAGATTGTCTGCACTTACTCCACCCGTAGGAATAAACTTAACGGTGGTAAAGGGCGCAGCAAGCGCTTTGATTGCTTTAAGTCCACCATAAACAGATGCAGGGAAGAATTTTACGGTATCAATGCCGGCATCAAGCGCGGTAATGATTTCAGTAGGCGTTACGCAACCGGGAAGATAGGGAATATCACGCGTTTGACATACCTTTGCAACGGATGCAGAATATCCAGGTCCTACGATAAACTTTGCGCCTGCCTCAATCGCGCGAATTGCCTGCGCGGAAGTAACAACCGTACCTGCGCCCACTAACATTTCAGGATAATTTTTAGCAGCAATACGAATAGCGTCTTCAGCACAAGCCGTACGGAAAGTAATTTCAGCAACGGGCAAATTACCATTAATAAGCGCTTCCATAAGGGGCTGGGTATCTTCGATAT
>JAZOUI010000265.1:0-4845 GCA_045658145.1 Pumilibacteraceae bacterium | reverse complement strand
CTGTTTCTTTTGCTCGGTTACAGACTTTTCAAGTATGCGCCCTCACAAAAGAAACGCCTTTCTTGTGATTTAGCGACTAAACCGCTACGCTCGACAACAATTCGTTGTTTGCTCGCCCTGGGCTCGCTCACACCGCCTCGTTGAATTTTACCACCAAAGGTGGTTTAGTAGGCACGGAATATGGTGTATGGATAGTTGACCTGCGCCCACTCGTTTGACCGTATAATCTGGTCGTATTACGAAACAGGCTTTGCCTGCTTGTGATTTTGCGACTAAACCGCTACGCTATTCAACGATTCGTCGTTCGTTCGCCCTTGGTCTCTCTCACTCCGCCTCGTTGACTTTTGGTGTGCAGAGGTTGTTTCGTAGGGCAGGGGCTTGCTCCTGCCGTCATAGAGTAGAGGTGGATGTTTCTGGATAAAATAGACTTAAAGAAATAACTATTACTACACAGTTTTACTTAAATATGGAGATAATATGGCAAAAAGAAAAAATGCTAAAAAAGTATATAATAAAAATAAAGGCGTAAAAAAGCGTCGTGCGCTTACGTTTGAGAGTATGCGTGGAGTAATTCAAGGCACAGGCAAAGGCTACGCGTTTTTTATTCCCGACGACGGCTCGCCCGATTTGTTTGTTGCGATGCACGACCTTAACGGCGCTATTCACGGTGACGAAGTGCACGCTGTGAAAATTAGCAATACTCGTGGAAACGGCGAGGCGCAAGTTAGTGAGATTATCAAAAGAAAGCACGATTACGTTGTAGGCGTGTTTAACGGCAAAAGCGTATTGTCTAACGATAGGGGCTTTGGTGAAGTACCCGTTGATATTTTTCAGCCCGGACTACACACGAAAAGGGGACAAAAAGTGGTTGCAAAATTGCTTATTGACCACGACCACGTGCGCTGTTCGATTACTGAAATTTTAGGAAGTGAAGGCGACCTTAATACCGAGATAATGGCGGTAATTCGCTCGTACAAACTAAATGAAGTTTTTCCCAAAAATGTTAAAACGGCTATGGACGTTATGCCAGATTTTGTTACGGAAGAAGAAATTTTAGGCAGAGAAGACTACCGAAAAGACATTACCGTTACGATTGACGGAGCATCATCAAAAGACTTTGACGACGCTATTTGTGTTACGAGAAAAGATAACGTTTGGGTGCTTGGCGTACACATTGCCGACGTTGCTCATTACGTTAAAGAAAACAGTTGTGTAGATAAAGAGGCACTCTTGCGTGGCACTAGCGTTTATTTTGCTGACAGAGTTTTGCCTATGCTCCCTGAGAAATTATCTAACGGTATATGTTCGCTTAACGAAGGGGTGGACAGACTGACGTTGTCTGTCATTATGCACGTAAACGATAATGGCGAAGTCGTAAATTATGAAATAAAGGAAGGCGTTATTCGTTCAAAAGCGCGCCTAACGTATGATGGCGTTCAAGCAATGTTTGATGGCGACGAGCGTGAAATTGAAAAATATCGTGCGCTGTATCCGATGCTTTGTGATGCGCGTAACTTAGCCGAAGTGTTAGAGCAAAAGCGCAAAGAGCGTGGTAGCGTAGACTTTGACATTGCGGAAAGCGAAATTGAACTAGAAGGGCAAGTTGTTACTAACGTTTACAAGCGTGAGAGAAAGTTCGCGCATCGTCTTATAGAAGAATTTATGTTGCTTGCAAACGAGACGGTAGCAAAGCATTTCGAAAAGAAAAAAGTACCTTTTGTTTATCGTGTGCATGAAAATCCACCCGAAGAAAAGGTAAGTGCGCTTAACGACTTTTTGGATTCGTTGGGATTAGCGATTGCCGACGAGCCTACGCCCCAAGATTACGCTATGCTGATTGCCGATCTTGCCGACGACGTGAAGGGGGTTGTTAACCGTGTTGCACTTCGTTCAATGAGTAAGGCTGAATACAAGCCTGTAAACAAAGGGCATTTTGGACTTGCGCTAGAGTATTATTGTCATTTCACGTCGCCTATACGCCGTTATCCTGACCTTGCTATTCACCGCATTATCAAATACGTTATAAACGGTGGCAAAGACGCTGTGACAAAGTATGGCGATTTCGTAATGCGCGCGTCGGCTAGAAGTAGCGAGCGTGAGCGTGTAGCGGAAGAGGCGGAAAGACGTATTGACGATTTGCTAAAAGCCAAGTATATGAAAGAGAGAATAGGCGAGGTTTTCCCGGCTATTATTAGTGGAGTTACTGAGCACGGGCTATATGCTGAACTTCAAAATACGGTGGAAGGTATGATAAAAATAGAAAGCATACCTGGTGGACGGTACTTTTTTGATGAAAAGCGGCTGCGCGTTTCTAACGGCGTAAGAGCGTATCGAATAGGCGATGCAGTAAAAATTAAAGTGCAAGCAGTCAACTTTGACAAAATTGCTTTTACCATTTGTGAAAATGAATAAATGCAAAACGGAGCATAGCGTTATGCTCCGTTTTTAATATAATTGACGTAAAGGTATTGAAAAATGCTACTTATTTAGATTTTTTACGAGTGGTTATACGTTTGACGTAGTTTTTAAAAATCATATTTATATTCTTGCATTTTGCGTTTAAGTATGGTATAATATAACAAAATAAAATATCTTACTAAAGGGGATTATTATGTTGTCTAAAAAACTTTTACAAGAAGGTAAAGGAATACTTCGTCTTGCGCCCACTTGGGTACCGAGAGCGTTTTGTATCCCTGGGAAAAGAATAAAACTTCATCCAGACGACTACTACGTTTTGGGACTTGAACGTGGTGGTATCGACGAAAGATGGTTTGCATCTACCACGCACGCTGAAAACGGACCGCTTACGCCCGACGACGAAGGTCTTTCTTACGTTGTTTCGGCTGACGGAACGGAAAGAGTTTTACTTCGTGATATGGTGGACGAACTTAAGGGCGAAGTTATCGGCGAAGGTTTGTGGAATAAGTACGGCAAGTGGCCTATGTTCTCTAAATTTTTCGATAATAAGGGTCCTCTTCCTCATCATATTCATCATCGTGACGAGCATGCAAAACGTGTTGGCGCTGACGGAAAACCCGAAATGTATTTCTTCCCGTCGCAATGCAATAACCACGGTGGTACTTTCCCGTTTACTTTCTTCGGCATTTCGCCTGGAGTAGAGAAGGAAGAAGTTAAGAAGTGCTTGGAAAACTTTACGAAAGGCGACAATAAATTGCTTGATTTGTCGCAGGCGTACAAAATCACGCTTGATACCGGTTGGGATGTTCCGCCTGGAGTTCTTCACGCGCCTGCATCGCTTTGCACTTATGAACCGCAGTTCGCGTCCGACGTTTATGCAATGTATCAATCCGTTCTTTACGGTGGAGAGTGCGTAAGCGAAGACCTTTTGTGGAAGAACTGCCCCGAAGAAGAAAAAGGTAACTTTGATTACCTTATGGACGTTATTGACTGGGATAAAAACGTTGATCCTGATTTCAAGCAAAATCGCTTTATGGCTCCCGTTGTTATCACGGCTAACGATAATTACGTGGAAGAATGGGTTTGCTATAAGTGCCCCGTTGTTTCAGCAAAACGTCTTACCGTTATGCCGGGCGCAACCGTAACCATTACGGACGAGGCGGCTTATGGTCTTATCGTTCTTCAAGGACGTGGTAAGATGGGCGAGTGGGATATTGAAACTCCTACGCTTATCCGTTACGGTGAACTTACTAACGACGAATTTTTCGTTACTGAGAGCGCGGCAAAGACGGGAGTTACTATTACGAACACTTCGAAAACCGAACCTATCGTAATGCTTAAGCATTTTGCTGAAAACCCCGAACTTACTCGTTTTATGGAAAAGAATAAGTAATTTAATTACTGTCTAAAAATTAAAACCGACTACCACGTTGTAGTCGGTTTTTTGTTATTTGCAGTATTTATCGAAGAAAGGAAGTATCATTTGGGCAAACACGCTTTTTTCGTTCTCTATTTTTATAACGTAGTCGCAATGCGCGCCGTGAGAAAGGAGAAAATGTACGTCTTTTTCGTGACCGAAATGTTTTAGCGTGGATATAAGTAGATAAGTTTGTTCCAGTCTATTTTGCATATCGTTATCAGATGCAATTATGAGCATAGGCGCATATTTATCAGTTGTTCCTACGTGATAAAGGGGTGCGCTTTCATCCACAATAACGCGTCTGTTATCAATTCCATTTTTAGATAATACGTTAAAATGCGCCGTGGGTTGACCAGCGTCGTGTACGTATCCGGCGATAACGTCCCCGTCTAATTCTGCCCATTTGAGATATTTTTGGTCAAAACATAGCATTTGACTGATGTATCCACCTGCCGAACTTCCACCTACGAATAAGGGCAGAGCAGGGTAATTTTCTTTTGCCCATTTTACAGCGAGCGCGCTATCGTATAAGAAGTCGGGATAAACGTGACTTGGGTACATACGGTAGTTTGCGCTAATAACGCCATAACCTTTTTGCGCGAAATCGGATGCAAATGCTTGTGCGTCCACTTTGTCGCCACCTTCTAATCCACCACCGTGAAAGTAAAGAAAAATTGCTTTGATCTCACCGTCGGGAATATATGTGTCCAAGGTGCACTCTTTGTAAGAAGCGTATGGTACGTTATGTGACGTTTTCATTAAATTGCTCCCTTTTCTTGTCCAAAGATCTATTTCTAAAATAGATAATAGTGTCGGTAAGTACCATAAAGAAGTTAAGGAAGTAGAAGAAAAGCACGTACCATTTTTCTGCAAATTGCGCCATATATACGGGGTTTACGAATTTTGACGTGATACCTGCAATATATCCAACCAAGATAAGTACTAAGAATAGAAGTGATTTACCCTTTGCGGATTTGGTTTTAATGGACTTTATTACGTTCATAGGC
>JAZOUI010000264.1:0-1709 GCA_045658145.1 Pumilibacteraceae bacterium | reverse complement strand
GTTTCGTAGTACGACCATACCGTATGGTCAAATATATCAGCGTAGGTCGCAAAACCGATCACACTAACATAAGCCTACTAAACCGTCTTCGACGGTAACTGAGAAAAATAAGTTGGATTTCGCAGAATTTTTCCGTCAATAATCAGTCAGTCGTTGAGACATAGCCTCCTACTTACCTACACAAAAATGTTTGAAAATCTCGTTTGCCAAAGCGTCGCTACCCGTTATACCCGTAATTCTACCTAACGCTAAATACGCATCGTACAAATCGGATGAAATAAGTTCGAGTGGCATATCAAGTACGTTTTCGCTCGCTCTTTCAATATGCGTAAGCGCCTGTTTTGCACTTTCGTACTGACGGCGATTATTAAGCGAAACGCCACCACCCGTAACGACTCCACTTTCTTTTAAAATAAGTTCTTTTAACTGCTCTAAACCTTCGCCCGTAATCGCGCTAACGTTTATTCCTTCTCTATTACCCAAAATATCGCTTTTATTATTGACGATTATTATTTTTCTACCGTCGCCACTAAGTGCGCTCGTGAATTCGTCCACTTTGCCGTCTTCGTTAACAATAAGCACGATATCACTTTCTTTTGCAACCTTAATCGCACGCTCAACGCCCATTTGCTCGGGAAGTGACTGCGCCTCGCGAAGTCCTGCCGTATCAGTCAAATTGAACCTTAATCCTTTATATATATAACTTTCTGAAATGGTGTCGCGCGTCGTGCCTTTCTCTTCAGTAACGATTGCTCGCTCGTACCCTACCATTGCATTAAGTAACGAACTTTTTCCTGCGTTTGGTTTTCCAACTAATGCAACGGAAATACCATCACGAATAAGTCTGCCGTTTCTATATCCGTCAAGTAAAGAATTCAAATCGCTTTTTATCTTATCAATATCCTTTTTAACTTCATCAGCCGTTTGTTCTTCAACGTCCTCTTCGGGATAATCAATAGGCGCTTCGATTTTACTTCTAGCAAAAAGAATTTGGTTTTGAACGTCCGTAATCTTTTGTTTTAACCCACCCGAAAGTAATGAATACGCGCCCCTTACTTCCGCTTGAGTTTGAGCGTTGATTATATCGTAAACGCCTTCTGCCTCCGTTAAATCTATCTTGCCGTTAGCAAATGCGCGCGCGGTAAAATCACCACCTTCAGCGTACGAAAAACCTGCGTTTTCTACTAAGTAGTCCACTATTCCGTTCATAAGCGCATACGAGCCGTGACAGTAAATTTCTACGCTATCTTCGCCCGTAAACGAGTTGGGCGCAGTAAAATATACAGCCATACAATTATCCGTATATCCGCCTGCATCAATCTTGCCGTACGTCATAACTCGTGGTTTTGCGTTTTTAAAATCAAAAACCTTCTTCACGCCTTTTAACGCGTCTTTACCACTTATTCTTATTATTCCTATCGCACCTGCTGATGCGCCTGTCGCTATCGCGATAATTGTTTTTTCTCTATCAGTCATATTTTGATTATACAATATACTCTTTTATTTGTCAACCGTCAAAGACGGTTTCGTAAAGCGTAATATAGCGTTCGTTTTTTATAACTTCGTCCTTATAATTTTTTCTAGCGTAAAATTTTCTTATTCATTATATCTATATTATAACAAAAAAATTAATTTCTCGCCACCTATATCTCTTTACTTTCACGCAATTTTTAGTTGCTTAAGGTTAATAATACAAGCAACCTTTAGTT
>JAZOUI010000263.1:0-1782 GCA_045658145.1 Pumilibacteraceae bacterium | reverse complement strand
GTTCTTTTGACGAGAGAGTAGGATAAGCATCTTCTAGTTCTTGTGACGTGATAAAAGTTACGTTACGGCAAAGATTTACGTTGATTTGCGGATAAGTCGGAGGCCAAGCGGTCTTAGGAAGACAAGAAATCTACTCAACTCCTTGGCTCACAGAACGACATGGCTACGATCCGACTTGTTCTTTTGACGAGAGAGTAGGATAAGCATCTTCTAGTTCTTGTGACGTGATAAAAGTTACGTTACGGCAAAGATTTACGTTGATTTGCGGATAACGACATTTCAAAAAGTCGAGCGTGTCGCAAATAGCGCCCACAATTCCTTGAACGACTTTTTTAAGATAATCTTCGTTTCTTGTTTTGCGAGTAATAATTTTTTCCCAGTCCCATTGATCGGTATAGACTGAGTGGAGATTGTCCATTTCTTCATCACGACGAATAGCGTTCATATCCGTGTAAAGTCCTTCGCCAGCCGAAAAGCCGTATGATTTAAGAGCCATACGTTTCCATTTTGCGAGCGAATGTACGACAACTGCATCCGTGCCAGTTTCTTTTAGGTCAAAGCGTACGGGGCGTTCTTTGCCACTAAGGTCGTCGTTAAGACCGGTAGTTGGGTCAACGAATAGGGGAGCAGAAACACGCTTTAAATTAAGCGCAAGACAAAGACGTTCTTCAAACGTGCGCTTAAGTAGTCCGATTGCTGTCTGCGTATCGTACATATCCAAAACTGATTTATAATTTTGTGGGATAAAAATTTTACTCATTTTCTTCACCTATAAAATAAATTTAGATACTGAATTTTACAATGAAGCAAAAAAAATAAATAAAAAGAGCCTATCAAAAAATAGGCCCTTCTTACTTTCTGAATGATAAAACGTTAGGCGTTTTTGTTCAGCGTTCTCATGCAGCGCGTGCAAACGTAATCGTTGGGCTTAAGTCCTTCGATTTCACCGTTAACTTTATGAAGATTAGCGCTGAAAGTACGCTTGGTATGACGGTTAGAGTGGCTTACGTTATTACCACTTACCTTGCCTTTTCCACAAATTGCGCAAACTTTACTCATGATGACACACCTCCGTGAAGGAAATTTGACTTACCGTAATATAATATCACTTTTTCAAAAACTAATCAAGCAAAAACGGGTGATTTTCTCGAAAAAAATAAAAATATTTCTAAAAGAGTAAAAAAAATCTAGAAATTCGCATAAAAAATAATAAAAAATTAAAAATATATGCAAAAACCCTTGATTTTATATTAATTTTAAGGTAAAATATTGTCTGTGGGTACATATACTTACGGAGGAGGCACTATGAGCGTAAACACGGTAAACGCATACGGAAGAATAACTGTTACTGAAGAAGCGATTGCAGAAGTAGCAGGAAGTTCCGCGCGCGAGTGTTACGGAATAGTGGATCTTGTGCCCAAGAAACTATCTGATAATATCGCTGACCTTTTGCGCAAGAAAAAATCTTCGCGAGGCGTGCGTGTTCTTACTAACGGCGACAGAATATTTATTGACCTTTACGTCGTAATGAAATACGGCGTGTCTATTGATGCCGTTGCTCAAACTCTTAAAAATACGGTTAGATACGACGTTGAAAAATTTACTGGTATGGTCGTTGATACCGTAAACGTAAATGTGATTGGAATCCGCGTTTAATATAACGCTTTATATTTATTAAAGTTAATAATCGGAGGATAGAATGCAGAAATCTGTAAACGGAGCATTGCTTCGCAGAATGATTCTCAACGGAGCAAAACTCCTTGATATAAATAAAATTCACGT
>JAZOUI010000262.1:0-5641 GCA_045658145.1 Pumilibacteraceae bacterium | reverse complement strand
AAACGAAAACGGCGTGCCACGTGGTGTGCCGTTTTCAGTTTTAGACGTTGATTGCGGAAATTTAGTGGTACAAAATTGTGAAAAGTACTTGAAATTATTGGGGTATAGTGATATAATGTAATAAACAAAAATAGTTTAATGGGAGAAAACTGTATGAATATGAAACTTGCCCCCGTGTTTTGTGATGGCGTAGTTTTGCAAAAGAATAAGCCGTTATACGTTTTTGGTAGTGGCGAGGGAAAAGCGAAGGTTGAGTTTTTAGGCAAGGAATTTAGCGGAACTTCTTTTGATGACAAGTGGGAAGTTTGCCTCGGAAAATACGACTCGGGCGGACCTTACGAGATCAAAATTACGCTTATCGACAATAACGGTGAGCAGGTGATTACGCTTAATGACGTGTACGTTGGAACTGTGCTACTGATCTCAGGACAGTCAAACGTGCAATGGACGATTTCCAACGCGCAGGATGAGGGACTTAATTACGAGATTGAAAGTAATCCGCTTATCCGAACTTTCGTGACTTCTCGGTTAGAAAAACACAATAAGATTGACGCAAAAGACGGTTGGGTTGTGTTAAATAAGAATACTAGTAGCAGTTTTTCTGCGCTTGGACTACACCTTGCGGAACATTTACAAAAAGCGAGAGGCGAGGCGGTTGGTTTTGTGGGATGCTGGCAGGGGGGATCAATTATTCAGACGTGGCTACCACGCGAAATTTGCTATCGCGCCGACCTGTATACAAGCGCGGAAGTTATGTATAAAGATAGCCCCGAACTTTATTACGACTGGAATAAGCCTTCGCTTTGCTACGAGTACCAGTTCAAGACGCTTTGCCCGTTTGCGTTTGATAGCGTAGTGTGGTATCAAGGATGCTCGAATACGGGTAATGGAACAAGTGGCATTTACGGTAAACTTTTGCTTGAATTAATCACGCGTTGGCGATACGATTTGCGCCAAAATCTTCATTTTACGGTGGTGGAAATTGCTAACTGTGATTTTGGTGCGGATGACTGGAGTGTGGTTCAAAAAGCGCAAACTGATGCACCTAATTATATTGACGGAGTGACGACTGTTGAGAGTAAAGATATCTGCGAAAGTAGTACTATTCACCCTATTGATAAGCGTCCTCTCGCGCAAAGAATTTTTAACGAAGTTTACAATAAATAACGAAACGGCATACCACGTTATGCGCTGTTTTGTAAAAATAGCATTTAATTTTTGACTAGAACAAGGAGAGAGAAGATGAAAGTAGTTTATTTGGGTACGGCTGCGGCTGAAGGAATTCCTGGGATGTTTTGCGCTTGCGAAACTTGTAGACGCGCAATGGAAAGAGGTGGGCGAAATATAATGACTCGTTCACAAATGCTTGTAAATGAAGATTTGCTTATTGACTTTAATGCGGACACTTATCAGCATTTTCTAAAGATGAACAAAACACTTTGTAATATTGAGCATATCCTTATTACGCACGCGCATACCGATCATTTTACTTTTGAAGAATTCTTTTGTCGTTTTGAAGGCATAGGTCACGGCGTTAAAGTGGAAAAATTGAAGATGTATATGAGCAAGGTGGCGTATGACATAATGATGCGCTGTATTGAGGCTAGGGAAATTGATCCTAATGGGCTAGCAAAACGATTTGAGTTTGTTATTGTCGAGCCATATACCACGATTAAAGTGGGCGAATACACTGTGCACGTTCTTCCTGCTCGTCACGCATCTGAAAACGAAGCACTTTTGTACGTTATCGAGCAAAATGGTAGAACGCTTTTTTATGGCAACGATACGGGAGTTTTTAGTGAAGATATCGACGATTATCTTAAAAAGCAAGGCGCCAAGATAAATCTTCTTTCGCTTGATTGCACGAATTGCGACAAGGTGTATAATTACTATACACATATGAATATGTCGGAAGGCAAAACGATAGAGCAAAGATTTAGAAAAAAAGGACTTCTTGCTGAATACGTAAAACTTTATTATACGCATTTTTCGCATAATCCTGGGTATATCTATGATGATTTGGTGGAGATTGCAAGGGATAAATACGGTTTTAATGTTACTTATGACGGACTTGTTTTGGAAGTGTAATTGTTACAATTTGGGCGTAACGTATAGCCGAATTTGTGACGAATAGGAGGGTGTATGCAATTTAACGGAGCAAAAGAGGGGTATATGCTTTACCGTATTCCGTCGCTTGTCGCAACGAAAAGCGGAGCTTTACTTGCGTGCTACGAGTGTCGTGATAGGGATTCGGACTGGGCGTATATTGATCTTGAAATCGTGCGAAGTGAGGACGGCGGACGCACTTGGTCGCAAGTTGATTTGGTCAAATGTAACAATAACACGCTGAATAATCCTGTGTTTATCGTGGACGAAAACATCGTGCATTTTCTCTATTGCGAGGAGTATTATCGCGTTTTTTACCGTAAAAGCGATGACGACGGCAAAACTTTTGGCGAAAAAGTCGAGATTACTGATATTTTCGACAAAATCGAGCATACGGTAGTGGCAACTGGGCCTGGTCACGGCATAACGCATAACGGAGTTTTGCTCGTGCCTGTGTGGTTTGCTGATAATAAGGAGAATTTAAGGGCGCATCAGCCCTCGTTTATTGCTACGATTTACTCGCGTGACGGCGGTGCGTCGTGGCAAGTGGGCGAGCGTATTGACAACGAGGAAGTCGTGAACGCAAGTGAGAGCGCTTTGGCGGTGAATAAAAACGGCGAAGTCGTAATATCAATTCGTAACGAAAACGACTGCAGACTTCGCGCGGTGGCAAAAAGCAAAACGGGCATAGACGTATGGCGCGATTTTCACTTTGAAAGCAATCTCGTTGATCCTGTTTGTCAGGGAAGTATGTGCACCTGTGATGGCAAAATTTATCATATAAATTGCGATAGCGCGGACGGGAGAAAGAACCTTACCATTAAAATAACTGACAACGACTTTAATACGGTATCGAAAATTTTGGTGGACGAAGAGGGTGGATATTCGGATATTGCTATCGTGGGCGGAAAAATCTACGTTCTTTACGAGCGAAACTGGGGAAAGAACGGTCTGTATTTCCGCATTTTGGAGCGAGAATAAGTTTAAGAAAAATCCAAAAAAAAGATAAGAAAATACTAAGTTAAGTTTTGACAATAATATTACGTTGTGGTATAATTAACACAACACATAAGGTGAATAATTAATCCATTGGAGGAGAATATGAAAATAGGTGTTATTGCTGAAAGTTTCCGTAAAGATTTTATGGATGCGGTAAGAGAGGCGAAGAGCATTGGCGCAGACGGTATGCAGGCTTATGCGGGTACGGCGTTCCCCTTTGACGCTACTGACGCTCAGCTCAAAGAAATCCGCAAGGCGGTAGAAGGCGAAGGACTTTGTTTCTCGGCTATTTGCGGTGACTTCGGTTGCGCTATGTACTACGAGAAAAACAGAGAACTTATCGACAGAGAAAAGAGAATTTTGGAAATGGCTAAAATTCTTGGAACAAATATCGTAACCACGCATATCGGCGTTTTGCCCGAGAACGAAAACTGTGTTCAGTACGAGAGTATGTACACCGTTTGTAAAGAACTTGCTGACTTTGCAAAGAGCATTGACGGACACTTCGCTGTAGAAACGGGTCCTGAAAAAGCAAGCCTTCTTAAAAAATTCCTTGATAACCTTGGAAGTGACGGCGTAGCAGTTAACCTTGACCCTGCAAACCTTGTAATGTGCGCAGGCGACGATCCCGTTCAAGCCGTTTACACGCTCAAAGATTATATCGTTCACACGCACGCGAAAGACGGTATCCAACTTAAACCTTTCGATACGAGAGGCACTTACGCTCCCACGTTCTACGGCGTTCCTGCAATCGACTGGA
This sequence comes from Pumilibacteraceae bacterium, assembly GCA_045658145.1. Taxonomy (GTDB): domain Bacteria; phylum Bacillota; class Clostridia; order Christensenellales; family Pumilibacteraceae; genus UBA10677. Next base: position 1,776 of record JAZOUI010000262.1, on the reverse strand, counting down.
ACGAAGTTATCAAAGAAGTTCCCCTCGGACAGGGTGGCGTAAACTGGGATAAGTACCTCGCTGCTTTGCGTGACATCGGTTACAACGGTTTCTTGACGATTGAACGTGAATGTGGTGATACGCCCAGCAAGGATATCGGCGACGCAGTTAAGTTCCTTGATGCGCACAAGGTTAGATAAGGAGTAATTATGGCTAAAATTAAAGTTGCGGTAGTGGGCGTTGGTAATATTTCCAACTGTCATATCAACGGCTACCTTAAAAATGAAAACGTAGAACTTTACGCTTTTTGTGATATCAATGAAGAGCGAGTTAAAGCGCAGGGCGCAAAGTACGGCGTAACCCGTCTTTATACGGACGAAGCGACGATGCTTGCAGAATGCCCTGAAATTGATGCAGTTAGCGTTTGCACTTGGAATAGCGCGCACGCGCCTTGCACCATTATGGCGCTTAACGCAGGCAAGCACGTTCTTTGCGAAAAGCCTATGGCTATGAACGCGCAAGAGGCGCAAGATATGATTGACGCGTCTATTCGTAACGGCAAAAAACTTATGATAGGATTTGTTCGCCGTTTTGGTAACGACGCATCCGTTGTAAAAGACTTTATCGAAAACGACAGAGTGGGCGACATTTATTATGCAAAGGCTACCTACCTTCGTAGAAACGGTAACCCCGGTGGTTGGTTTGGCGACAAATCGCGCTCGGGTGGTGGTCCGCTTATCGACCTTGGCGTGCACGTAATCGACCTTACGAGATTCTTGATGGGTAATCCCAAGCCCGTGTCCGTTTACGGCGCGACCTTCCATAAACTTGGTAACCGTCCTGGCGTTAAGAGTAGAGTAGGCTACGTTTCCGCAGGTAAGGGCAATAACGATATTTGCGACGTTGAAGATATGGCTACTGCGCTTATCCGTTACGATAACGGCGCTGTTTTGTCCGTTGAGGCAAGTTTCTCGCTTAATATCAAAAACGATTCTGGCAAAATCGAACTTTTCGGTACGAAAGGTGGCGTAAAACTCGATCCCGAGTTTGAACTTTATACCGACGTTAACAACTATCTCGCTAACGTAACCCTTAATATGCCCACGGCACTTAGTTTCGACGGCTTGTTTGAGAATGAAATCAACTACTTTGTTGACGCGGTTATTAACGACGTTGACGTTTCGTCTATTGCTCGTGATGGCAAAACGCTTATGCAAATTTTGGACGCTATCTATTTGTCTGCAAAGGAACAAAGAGAAGTCCTTATCGACTAATAAAAACAAAAACGGCAGGGCACGTACCCAGCCGTTTTGTGTATATAAGGAGTAAAAAATGCCTATTTCTGTTGAAGAATTAAAGGATATAATTGCTTGTGCAGAAAGCGGAGACGATTATGCACAGTTTGACCTTGCGCTTTGTTATAGCGAGGGCGACGGCGTAGAGCAGTCTGACGAGAAAGCGGCGTACTGGTACACTAAATCTGCTGAACAAGGCAATTCGGCTGCGCAATATAATTTAGCGACTTGTTATAGACTGGGCTATGGCGTAAAGCAGTCGAGCACAAAGGCTGTGTATTGGTACACTAAATCTGCTGAACAGGGCGAGGTCGATGCGCAAATCAATCTTGCGCTTTGCTATAAAATCGGATATGGAGTTGCTCAATCTTACGAAAATTCAGCAAAGTGGTATGAAAAAGCGGCTATGCAGGGCAATAGTATTGCTCAAAATTCGTTGGGCGCTTACTTTGAAAACGGAGAAGGCGTAAAAAAGTCTTTGGATAGAGCAGTATATTGGTAT
>JAZOUI010000261.1:0-1628 GCA_045658145.1 Pumilibacteraceae bacterium | reverse complement strand
CAAATCCACCACCCAAGCGAATATACCTTTTCTTCTCACGGAACGCGTTAAGTATTGCCGTAATCTCTTCGCTAGTATAGCCATCCGCTGTTAAGTTAAGCCCCAACAAATCGTTTGACAAACGAACGCCGATATGAATATGCGGGCTACGACGAATACTCATATGTTTCATACTCTCCATTATGAACACTTCCGCATAGCCGAATAATTCTTTTACGCCTTCTGATAAAAAGACGAATATTTCTTCTTCGTCGTCAATATAAAGGTCAGGATAATGAGTGAAATATTTTGACAAAACGCCACGGAGCGCGTTCTCACTATCCCAGTCGCGTACGAAATCCGAAATAACGTAGTCGTCAAACAAATCTATCGGACGGTCGTCGTAACTCGCCTTTACGTCCAAATTGAGCGATCCATTATTACCGTTTATATAAATTTTGCACACGAAAGGCGCAGCCTCGTATACCGACAAATCCACGCTTTCACACTCAACGTCCATAAAATCGGTCAACTGACACAGCACGCTGTTGTAAAATGCGCTCATATCGTTTTCGGCGACAAAAAGTTTTTTCTTGATTGCTAGCGTATCAAAAAACTCGCGAGTCGCGTTTGCAAACTGCTCGCTCACTCTATAAATTCTTCCTGCGTGCAATACGTACTGATAATCTTTTCCTTCAATAAAGCGTAGTTCATCTGCGCTAACAGTCACTTCAAAGCCGTCGGTTGCGCTAGTAACTATTACCTTTACAGGCAAAACGGCATCAAACCTTTCCACCAGCACCAAATCGGTTTTCCCTAAGTGAATTAGCGAACCTTCGTAAAGCGCGAAAAATTCGTCCACGTCGCTATGGAAAAGGCGCAACTCATCCTTAAAGCGCATTGCACTACCGCCGTGTATTTTTTCGTTATAACACTTGCTAATAAAACTAACTAACTTTTTACCATTTTCAGTAAAGTTTTCAAGCGAGTGATAAAATTCCAAATCCACTCCGTACCTGCGAAAACCGAAAGAATTTACGCACGAAACAAAGTCCGAAATGTCTTTTAAGTTGTACTGTTTTTTTGCTCCAAGCGTAAAACGAAGGGATACGTCATCGCTTATTTCTAAATATGGCAGAATATCTACCTTAGCATTTTCACCCGTAATCATCTTACGACGTTTGCGCTTATTGTACTCCTGCATAAGCGAAAGCACGCCTGCATCCGTCTTTCTTTTCATCGGTCCTACGCCCGACATTTCAGGGTTTTTTTCTTCAAAACAAAGCGCTGTCGCAACGATATGTTTGCACGGGCCACTCTCAAGCGAAAACACGTCGCAATCACAGTTGTAATCGTACAGACCGCCCTGTTCGTCAAACGTTATCGAGCAAGTATAAGTGCGCTTACCTTCTACCCTTGACGTGACTAAAAATTTGCCGTCAACGGTGGACGTAATAACGTTTTTTACCTTATCGTCGTAATAACGTTTTTTACCCGAATTGAAAGCGTCGCCTTGAGTTTCGTTGTATAGCGCGTCAAAATCAAAAAACATCAGCCTTTCTCCTTTTTTTATGAACTTCTATTATACCACTTTTTTTGATGAAACACAATAATTTTTACCAAAAAACAAGCATTTTTAAAAAATTTTT
>JAZOUI010000260.1:0-4258 GCA_045658145.1 Pumilibacteraceae bacterium | reverse complement strand
TCAAAATCTTCACACGATTCGTTGCCCGGCTTGTCCATAAATACGTGCAATCCACGTTCTGCTGACATTTGAGCATATTTTACCAAATTAAGGTCAAACGTTTCAATAGTCACAGCATCCAAATCGGGAATTGCAAACAATTCTTCAAGCGTGATTTCATATTCTTTTACTTGATCAAAAGCCGAATTGTTTTCATCCTCAACACGCGCAAAACCAACTACGTCAAATAAATCAGGCTGATTTAATATAGTAAGGAAATTATCGATCGAGTGATCGTGCCCTATTCCGATCTGAGCAATTTTAATTTTTTTCATATCACCACTCACCTTTCCAATCAAATTGTACGCCAACAGGGAAATTTTTATCGTTTATTAGTCTTTCATAAACTTTTTCACAATCACTAGGAGAATATGTTTCTTTTACAATATCACGAAGAGTTAGTCTGCCGTTAGCACACAAGCGCAAAACCGCCTTAATATCATCAATATGAGTATAGTTTCCGTGACTTGATTCGAGTTCCGCTCTTGCGTGCGTATGCGCACCTATAAGCGAAATGCCAGGGAAATGTACTTTCGAATAATAGTCCACGGTAAAATCACTAATGCGCGTACAGCCAAGCAATGCAACTCTACCAAGTTTTGCCATACAATCAAGCGTTTCATTAAGTCCTGCGCCTACGCCCGTAACTTCTACGGCAGTATTTACGCCACCTTTTGTAACTTCAATAACCTTTTGCGCAAAATCTTTATCAAGTGGATCAAACGCGTAATCAGCACCATTTTTAAGCGCTTCGTCACGGCGTTCTTTTATCGGATCACAAGCAACAATAGGACAAGCGCCAGCCACCCTTGCAAGTTTTACGGCAATTTGCCCCAAAATTCCAAGCCCCATTACCATAAGCGATTCGCCTATCTCTAAATGCAATTTTCTAATTGCCGAAAGCGGAAAAGTTGCAATAAATGCAACTCCAGCATCTTCGTAAGAAACGTTATCGTACTCAATCTTTACAACTTGATTTTCATCAACCACGTTGTAATTACCGTGCTTACTCCAGTATGCAACAACCCTATCACCTACCGAAACACGCGTAACTTTTTTACCAACAGCAACCACTTCGCCAGAACAGTTGTAACCAAGCGTTCTAGGAAAAGGAGCGTTCCCCGTGTTTTGCGATGCGGTAATATTTGCCCTCTCCGTGCCTGCACTTACGGTCGTAAAATGACTTTTTACCGCAACCTGATTATCTGCAAGATTGTTAAAATCAACTTCTTCAACGTCGATATATTCTGCAGTATATGGTTTTGTAAAAACTATTCTTTTAATTTTAGTCATAATTGTTTACTCCTTAACAACAAGTACTACTTTGCCTATGTTTTCCCCACGATACAATACCTGTTGCGCCTCGTCAGCATCGGCAAGCGAAAACGTCTTATAAACTTTTACCTTCATTGAACCGTCTTCAAACTTTTTCCAAGTTTTGTCAACAAGTTCATTGAGAAGTTTACCTTTTTCACTAGGCGTTTTGCTACGTAACGTACTACCTATGATATGAATATTTTTAACGTAAATATTTCTAAAGTCAACAGCGGAAATATCGCCTGCAAGCGTTGCAATTTGTATCCATCTACAACCACGAGCAACGTATTTAAGGCATTTTCCTAACATATCTCCGCCTAAACAATCTATTACAACGTTTACGGCAGTTCCATTTTGTTCTTCTTCCTTCAATACTTCAGAAATATCGGTTTTTGTTGTATCAATTACCCTGTCAGCATTAAGATAAGCAACTTCTTTTACTTTTTCTTCGCCCAAAACGGTAGTAATAACTCGTAAGCCAAACGCCTTTGCCATCGGAATTACTGCACTAGCGAGTCCACTAGCCCCTGCGTTCATCAAAAGCGTTTCGCCTTTCTTCGCTCCACCAACGTAAAAAAGATTAAGGTATGCGGTCATATACACTTCAGGAATTGCCGATGCCTCAATAAAACTCAAGCCGTTAGGAATAGGCATTACCATTTCTTGTGGAACTGAAACGTATTCAGCGTAGCCACCACCACCCAAAAGCGCGCAAACTTTATCGCCTATTTTGAATTGTTCTACACCTTCGCCCACTTCTTTGATTACGCCAGCCACTTCCAACCCCGGCCACTCGGGACAACCTGGAGGTGGTGGATAATTACCATCACGCTGCAACAAATCAGCGCGGTTTATTGCTGATGCATAAACTTCAATAATCACTTCTCCATTGTTTAATACGGGATACGGAACTTCTGCTAAACTCAAAGACTTGTCTTGTTTATTTATAACTATTGCTTTCATCTTTTTTCACTCCTATTTATATTATAAATAGTTGACTGTTTTTTGTCAATGCGCTATACTGTAAAAAACAACGCTATTATGCTATTTTATCAATATTATATAAGGAAATTTGCCAAATGTCAACACTAATCTCTTACGAAAAGAAATTATGTATGTCTCAACTCAACGTAACTCACTCGTCAACTGCAAATCAATTCTTTTTCGACATAAGCGAAGGAAGAACAAACGCAGGTTTTATCTACGTTGTTAAGGGCGAAGTTGTAGTACGTAGCGGAAATGAACAACATAAATTTTCAAAAGGCTCACTATTTTATCTTCCCGGCGGTATTCGTTACACAGCGCGTTGGAGCGGTAAAGAAGGTATCGAATATTACGGACTATACTCCGTTTCAAAACATTACGACACTATCGCTCCTGATGAATTTTCCTTACAAGAAATAACTCCACCGTGGAAAAATCCAAGCGACAACGTTATCATAAAAATCTTTTCTTTAATGGAATCCGGGCAAAGAATTAACAAAGTTCGAGCAATCGGTCTGTATTATTCCTTTTATGCTGATATGCTATCGGTAATGCAACAATCAAACATTAAACAGTTGAATTCCGCTTTAGTACGCGCCATTAATCTAATTGACGACAAATTTTCAGAAAATATTCCTATATCTTATATCGCACAACAATGTTATATAAGCGAGTCAAGACTATATCATCTATTTCAAAATGAACTACAAGTTACTCCCACGGCTTATCGAAACGAACGCAGGATTTTTCACTCAACCGAACTTTTAACTAGCACAAACAATTCAATCGAGCAAATCGCATTTAACGTAGGATTTCAATCAGTAACGCACTTTAGAGAAGTTTTTCGTCGTTTTACAGGTCTTTCTCCTGCAAAATATCGCTCGAATTTTATGCAAAACAAAATTAACGTCATCAAATCAAATAACAACTAACAAAAAAGCGAAGACTTAATTATCTTCGCTTTTTTCTTTATTTTTCTTTTTATTAATTAAATAATTAAGTAGATAAAATGCAAATGCCGCAAAGGCAATAAGACCTATCCATACGGGAATCCCCCATCCACTAAAGGGAATAATTTCACCCGTACCAAAATAACTGTAAAATGCTACCATAACGGGACGAGTAATTGTAACGGTCGTAATAAAAAACTTAAACGACATACTAGTAAGTCCCGACACCATACACAAAATATCATCTGGGAAAAAGGGAAAAAGCATCATAATAATAAAAGGAACTTTACCCTTTTCAGCCAAAAGCGCAGAATATTTTTTAGTTGTTTCTTCTCCAATAATCCAAGAAACTAATTTTTGTCCAAACGTACGTCCAAGATAAAAACAGATAATCGACCCCACAATAGTTCCTAGCGTACTAACGATAAACGATACGGTTGGCCCAAATAAATACGTTCCGATCACTATTGTTACGGCGGCAGGAATAGGCAAAACCACAACTTCAAGTAGCGTTAAAAGAAAAAGTATTAATATACCCCAAATACCAAAACCCGAAATATATTCTCTAATCGCATTGCCGTCCGTAAATATCCACAACAAGTCGTTTATAAGTAATGGCACGTAAACAAGCAAAACTACAAAAACAATTACGTTTATACAAATCAGCAATTTGTATACGGGCGTTTTGACTTTTTTCAAGGCAACAGATAAAACGAAAACAGCACAGGAAACACTTAATGCGCAATAATACACTAGCGCATTTAAATGTCCACAATATACCGCGACAAGCATCATATTTATAAGCGCAATCACAGACGTAAGCGTCCTTGTCACAATATTACTTTTTTGTCTTAACTCAAGCATATTCATACATTATTTTATGGAATATTTTACATTATATTCCAACGTTTGCATTATTCATACGTTTTACGCAATTATCTATTTCTGCACGAGCGTGTTTGTCACAA
>JAZOUI010000259.1:0-1513 GCA_045658145.1 Pumilibacteraceae bacterium | reverse complement strand
CAAATAGAAAAAGAGCAATTTAATCAATTCCCCTTCTTGCCCCGTGAAACAAGGGAATACGAGCATATACTTTCTTTGCAGGCGCGTGCGCTCGCGACAAGAGTGGAAAGCGCAAGGTCTAAAAAGATTGTTTTGGGACTTAGTGGTGGTCTTGATTCTACGCTTGCGCTTATCGTGGCAGTAAAAACGGTAGAATTTTTGCAAAATTCGTTTAGCGTAAAAGATATTATTGCAGTTACGATGCCCTGTTTTGGTACTACAAAACGTACTAAAAGTAATGCGCAAATGCTTGCCGAGGCGTACCACGTAACGTTAATGGAAGTGGATATTACAAAGTCCGTCCGTCAGCATCTTAGCGATATCGGTCACGACGGAGTGACTGCCGACGTTACGTATGAAAACGCGCAGGCGAGAGAGCGTACTCAGGTTATTATGGATATTGCAAATATGTACGGTGGTATCGTATTAGGTACGGGTGACCTTAGCGAAGTTGCGCTAGGTTGGTCCACTTATAATGGTGACCATATGTCAATGTACGGCGTAAATTCGTCCGTTCCCAAAACGCTTGTTCGTGCGCTTGTAAACTACGAAAAAGACAAAATGGCTGGGGACGTACCTGCTCGTTATGACGTAGCAACTATTTCTAACGTACTTGCAGATATACTTGATACGCCCGTAAGTCCCGAACTTACACCGGCAAAAGAAGGCGAGATAGCGCAGATTACCGAAGACATAGTAGGTCCTTATGAACTACACGACTTTTTCTTGTATAACTTTATCGTAAACGGCTATACACCTAAAAAAGTTTTGCGAGTGGCAACCGTCGCGTTTGAGAAAAAATACACGAGCGAAACGATAAAGAAGTGGCTAAAAAATTTCGTTCGTCGTTTTATGACACAGCAGTTCAAACGTTCTTGTATGCCTGACGGAGCGCAGGTAACGGCAGTTTCTCTTTCGCCTAGGGGAGCGTGGAAAATGCCGTCGGATACGAGCGCAAACGTTTGGCTAAATGAAATAGAATAAATAACGTACCGCAAAGAGATGAACTTTGCGGTATTTTTTTATATTTTTTGTTTATATATATTTACAAATGAGTATAAATATGTTATAATACAAACTATGAAAGCAAAAGATATGTTAAAAAGGTTTGCACCTTATTACAAACCTCATTTAAAAATTTTCATAATTGACTTAATATGCGCCTTAGGCGTGGCGGTAGCAGGACTAGTATTTCCTATGCTCGTACGTTATCTTCTTAACGTTTGTTTAGCAGGTGGAGAAATCGTTTGGGGTTCGATACTGTTCGTGGCAGGTGCAATGCTTGGCGTGCGCATTATAGAACTTTTGTGCAGTTACTATATGACTACGGTTGGTCACGTTATGGGCTCGCGTGTCGAAGCGTCGATGCGCAGAGATTTGTACGTAAAACTCCTTTCGTTATCGGCATCTTTTTATGATGATCGTCAAGTGGGCGACCTTATGAGCCGAGTTAATAACGACTTGTTTGAAATCA
>JAZOUI010000258.1:0-5625 GCA_045658145.1 Pumilibacteraceae bacterium | reverse complement strand
TCTTTACCCCAAACGTCTACGCTAGTTTGTTCAATCTTCGACAAAAGGGGATTAGCCTTTGTGTTAAGAAGTTCAGTCACCGCACCAAGATAAATTGTTTTTAATGCATTTTCCGCATTAGTAATAGTTACCATAATTTTTCCTCCGTTTTAGGTTTTAACCATTAATAATAATTTCTGCCAATTTTTTAGCCTCGGCAAGGCTTTTAGGTTTGTTCACAGGAGCGAGCGCACTTTCACCCACTCCACCACGAAGTACGCTAACGGCCGTTTGCGAACTCAAATTCTTCAAATAGTCTTTTATAATCATAGTTCGCAACCCTTCGTCCTTAAGCGCGTATTCGTATAAAAAACGCTCGTCAGCCAAAATTTGCGCATAATCGGGGCATACGTTGCCTTCTACTTTTGACAAAAGTTCGTTGACCGTGCGTTTTAGATTTTCGTTTTCTTCACGCAAAATCGCCAAAGCCTGACATCTTTTCGTAAACTCCGATTCAAGCGCTTTGTACGCTTTTTCAAGCGGATTTGCGTTTTTTGTTTGCAAAACTTTCTTGTCTTTTTCCATTGATTTTACTCTCCTTCAGCCTGTCTTTGAGTGCGCTCGAAAACCTTGTGACGACGAATATGCTCCAGAAGTTTTTCCTTAAGCGCACTATTCTTTTTGCACAATTTTTCGAATTCACCACCAAGAAAATATTTTGTATGCTCGTCCACGTGGAGCGCATGATTATCCACTTCGCTCACTTCCACTTCGCCACTTGCAATTTGCATATTTTCCTTACTAGCACGACTGACGTGCAATGCGTTTACGTCCTGCGTCTGCTCCCAGCCACCATAGCCGAACGCGTCCAAAATTTTATAACGAGTTTGCGCGTTAATCTTGCCGTTTTCGTCGTGAAGTAGCCCTGCTTTTAGAAGATCGAACATCAAACTTTGCTTGGTTGCAACCGTGGAATTGATTTCGTTCTCGGTGTCAAATCTAATATCGTCGCAACTTACGTCGCTAGCCGACCAACTGATAAGTTCAATTTCACCGTTTTCACCAACGCAACGAGACAAACGTGTTTCGCTCGCAAACTGACGGTAAAGGCGCAAAATTTGCTTTGCCGTTTTCTTAATGGCGCGCTTTACGTTTTCTGCCGTAACGGCAAGACGAGTGTCGTCCTGTTCAACAAGCATTTGTATAGCAACACCACTCGTAACCGTGGACGGAACGGACGACGAGCGCATAATCTCACTTATTCCGCTCACGTCAACAAACTCGGACAAAAGCCTTTGCTCTTCCACCGTAAAATCCGCAGGAACAGAGCCCGGACTCATAAATCTAGGCGCATTACTACCCTGACGATAAACAAGGATTTTGCCCGGTGAAAGCCCTTCCGTTTCCAAGTTGTCAGTATCAACCGAGCCGTCTTCCACCGCCAAAACGCCCATAGCGATACGGTTGAGAAATTCGTGCTTACGGTTCTTAACGGCGTTGTACGCGCGCTGAATAGGAATAGTGCGCTCCACCATACACGAACCGAAAAACGAGCCTGCGCGGTTAAGCGAGTTTTGCTGAACAAAAGGGAAAGAGCGCTGACCGTCAATTCCGTTTTCGTAGGGAAGTTCGCCATAATATAATAGTTCATTACCTGCTACGATAACTAGTTCGCCATTAGGCATTTTAACTGACGGACGGGTATAACGCTCGATAACGATTACCCTGTCTTCTTTCTTCTCTCTGCCCACTTTCGTAATAGCGCTCGCAAGCCCTAATCCACCTATAACACCTATACCGTCAAGAGCCACAACGTCCGTGTTTTCCGGGCGAACTTTCTTCCCCCAAATGGCAAAAACGTCGTCCACGTGTACCGCCTTTGCGTGAATAATGCTATTGCACTCATCCACACTTCCGCACACCAAAGAATCAGGGAAAACTTCATAAGGCGGACATACGTCCACGCTAATTTCCCCTTCAAACACCGTCTCGCCTTTATCTGTCTTTCCTACGCGCTTGCCACCGCTATTGTTCCAACCGATTTTGTAAAACGCGCTACCCGTAAGTTCAGACCACATAGTAGCCTTGCTGATAAGTTCGTCCATTTCCAGTCTTGCACACACCGACGACAAAATTTTGGACGAAACCTTTGCCGTTTTAATATCGATTTCATCATTGCTCGCAGGCAAAACGCTCATTTTGGGTCGCACTCTCGCAAGTTTTGCAAGTCGCGTTTCAACGATTGTGGATAAGTGATTGAACACTTCTCGCTCTTGCCAATAATAATCCTTTTCCGTGTCTTCCACATCTCCGTGCGCACCTATCCTGCAATACTGATTGCCGATAACGAAGTTAGCATTAAGTTGCCATTGCGACTCAAACTGTCTTCGCGCGCTCGCACGTTGTTCGTAATCCTTGCGCACTTCGGCAACAATATCTTCTATAAACTGCTTGTCCATCTATACTCCTTTCGTGGATTGCGCCCCACGCAAGCGTAAAGTTTCAATGCTTTTAGGCACGATTTCTTCACCGATAAGTTTATAAAGGTCGCGCAAACAATTCTCACACACGTATAATACGCTCTTTATTCCCATACGCTCAAGTTTAATCGCGTAAGACGCCTTGTTCTTACAGTTACCCATCTCGCATTTTCTTTTTTCTTCACTTTTCTGAAGTTTCATTTAATCCCTCCATTAAAAGCCTTATAAGTCTTAACTTTTCCTTTTTAATTTCTTCTTCGCTCATATCGTCATCCACACCGTCGCTTATGTCAAGCAACATTTTAAGCGCAGTCGTGTCGGGTGGAATTTCCTTTGTACTAACCTTCTTTTTCACTAGCGTCATCTCCCCGTCAATAAGCGCGTATTCTTCAACAGTTTCACTCGTCTCATACCCAAACGCCTTACGACGTATAACGCGGTTTAACTTATTCGTCACGTTTTTACTCATCTTGATCTCCTCCCTAATTTGCGAATAAGTCGGGCTTTGTCTAGCGAAATTTCACTATCCGTTTTCTTCTCAACGTAAGGCTCGGGACGGGACATAATCATGTAACGAAGTTCATCACAAGAATGGTCATTGACCTTACGCGGATTATCCCCTTCGCCCCACCAGTAACCTTTAAGTTCGCGTATCATTTCAACGCACGACGCGAATATGAAAAGTCTTGGCCGATTAGGTGACGACAGGGGACGAAGATAATCTTTCACCCTGTTTATCCCACTAAAAACGTCCTTGTTTACTCGCGTATTTACCAGTATTCCTTCGTCGTAAAACAGTTCGGCAACAGACTTGCTTGACGCCAAAGTCCGTTGATTAGCCGCGCTGTCAATAAGCGCGCAAAGCCTACCCTTGCTATCTCTGTGCCAGCCCAACCTATCCGCAATCTCCTTAATTTTTTGTGCGTGGTAAGAAACGCTTTTGCCCTGCTCGTAATGCTCGGCAATGACGTACACGACTCCGTCACCGTCAGTAGCATAAAAGTGACAGGAAAGCGGATTGTTAAGTCCGGGGTCAATGGAAACGTTATCATACCACTCCTTGGGGACGGGGAAAGGCTGAATAACGTGAACGCTTTCGTCAAACTCAGGATACACAAGTCCCTTGTTCGCGGTAAAGCGTCCGTACCTTCTTCGGTCAAGTTCTTCAGGCGTAAGCGACGCGGAAACGCTGTCAATTTCGAGTGGGTCAAGATAGGGGTTGTCTTTCCACTCCATAAAAATATGCCACACGTTTTGGTCGTTACTCTCGTTAAGATAGATGCGGTTGTAAACGAAAGTTATGCCTTTTAGGGGCGTCATTGTGCCGAAAATGTCGCCCTTTCTATCCACAACTCTCATTCTACACTCGTTATAAACGTCTTCGGGTGGTTCTTCATCAAACCAAACGTAATCAAGCGACGCGCCCTGAAATTTCTCTCTACCCATTTCCGCGCTCTTAAAAGTTATCCTACTAATACCGCCAAAAACGTTTTTCACCGCTATATAATCAATAACGCCACCTTCGGGGTTGGAACTTTTGCCCGAAACCATCACAACGTCCGCTATCCACTCGGGATTAAGATAGTAAAGTATCTTGCGCTGAGCCACGTCACGCTGAACTTCACGCGACACCGAAACAACCCAGCCTTCCGTGTTTTCTCGGTTTTTACGAAAAGGATGAATTCCTCGCGCCATCCACACCGTCTCCACCGCGCCACACTCCGTTTTGCCCGACCTGTTGCCACCGAAAACCCACCTGTTACGCTTTAAGCACTTGTGAAAAGCAAGTTGCTTTTGATGAATTTTGTCGCCCGTATTATAATGAAAAATACGGTTGTTTCTCTGCAAAATTTTTTCTTTGATTTCAAGCGCTCGTATTTTCTTTATAATCTGTTTGTCCGTCATAATTTCTCCGTAATTAGTGTTTTTTCTCCTACTTTTTATCTTTTTCTCGCCTTATACCGCGTTATAATATGGCTATGAAAAAAGTATGTCTAATTTTAATATTGTGCGCCCTTTCCCTTTACCCTTGCGAAAATAGCAAAGCAAACGCCACCACTCTCACTTATGCCCTAATCAAAGAAAACGCCGTCCTTTACAAAAGCGACGCAAGTGGCTACTTTGCAGTTACGTCATTGCCAAAAAACTACTTTGTCGTAGTCACGGGAGAAGAAACCGATGGGTACGTACCCGTCAGTTATCTAGATATCGAAGGTTTTGTCGCATCACAAAAACTTGAGTTCGTAGATTATGAACCCAAGTATAAGTTTGCCGAAAACAACGTTCTTACCGCCACCAACGACGGTCACGAAGTCAACGTGCGCATTTCCCCTACTTCAATTTATGATAACGTGATTGCCGAACTTGAAAGTGGCGACACCGTGTATTACTACGGCAAAATAAATGGTCAAGCGCAAGTCAGCGCGCTAGGCGACGAGTGGTATTACGTGCGATTCAGCAAAGGCACTTCCACCGTTCGCGGATACGTTTATTCTCTTTATGCCGATGCTATGCCCATCAAAGAAAACGTTATCGAACGTATCGATCCCCCCGTCCTTACACCCGACGAAAGTTTCGAACAAATAACGGAAACTCAATCCTATTCCGACGTTCGCGAAATCGTTATTATCGTTTCGCTGTGTCTGCCCGTTTTGGTCGTTATGTATCTTATTTTTCATCGTCCCGAAAACACACAAAGAAGATAATTAATTTTTTACTCGCATCCTAACCTTTAACGCGCTGATAGCACCCGACACAAATGCAAACGAAAGATAATCCTTTTCCATACGTTGCTCGTCAAAACCAGCGCGCTTTAATGCAAGTTCAGCTTTTTTTAACGCCTTATTTATCTTTTTATAAGTGAGGCTAATTTTTATGTCAAGTTGCTTGCTGATTTGATCCCCCGTCTCACCCTGCGCGTACTGCTGTAACAAAAAATACTCCTCGCCCGTCAGTTCGTCCTCTAACCTATTGTACATTATACGCAAATTAACAAGCTTGGCTTTCTTCATTGACAGCGCAAGTATTTCATCATACTGATTGACCGTAACTCCAAACGCATTAAGCGCAATTCTTCTTATTCTTTTATCAAGACTTTCCAAATATTTCTCAATCGACGGAGCAATACGGAAAATCAAAAGTATCCAGATTTTCATATTTTTCTCCT
>JAZOUI010000257.1:0-5997 GCA_045658145.1 Pumilibacteraceae bacterium | reverse complement strand
CTACGATCCGACTTGCCTTTGCCTAATGATCCGTACGATTCTTTGACAATAACAGGGTAGCCTAGCGACTTTTCCACTTCATCAAGCGCACTTTGTTTTATCGGTAACGACTTATCATAGCAAAGTAGTCCGGGTAAAGTTTTCACGAGTGGGATATCGTGGTTCGCTAACGCTAAAAATGTGGTCATTTTGTCGTCGCAAGTTTCAATAGCCTGAAAATTATTAAAAACTCGCATACCGCATTTTTGTAGCGCGTGCAAAATGTATTTATCCTTATCAAGATAAATGCAAAAGTCATAACCGCTTAACTTGTTTTCGATACGGTTTTCGCTGATAGCCACGGGGAAGAAATCGTTTTTTAGTACGTCAATGGTAACGCCTAACTTTGCGAATTCTTCTTTAAGACGGCGTGGCTGATAATCCGCTTCGGGAAAAGATGAGTATGCATTTGTTAAAATTACGCCTTTCATATTTAATATTTTACTCTTTGCGCGATAAAAAGTCAACTTAACAGTTTACATATTTGATAAATAATGGTATAATAAATGCAAAGTTAACAAAAGGAAAGAAGATGAACTATTTATTTTTTGATATAGAGTGTAGCGACGGAACACATATGTGTAGTTTTGGTTACGTCTTGTGTGATGAAAACTTTAACGTAATCAAATCGGACGACGTTTTAATAAACCCCGAGGCTGAATATTTCCCACGCGGTATGCGTAAAAACGCAGGTTTTTCGCTTGCCTACACGGAAGATTATATAAAAAATGCGCCCGTTTTTCCACATAGATACGATTTTATTAAAAAACTTTTGTGTGCGCCTAACCAAATAAATATCGGACACGCCGTATATAACGACGCAGGTTTTATCAAAACTGCTTGTGACCGTTATGTGCTCGCTTGCCCCGAGTTTGAGTTTTGCGATACGCAATCAATGTTCAAAACGTTTGCAAAGGAAAATGGCATTGAGCAAAATCCTAACGAAGACGTGGGACTTGACACAATGACTACGCTTTTAGGATTAGAAGTTTATTCCGAAGACGTACACCGTAGCGATGCAGACGCTATCGAGACAATGCGCGCTTTTGTGGAAATGGTAAAGCGTAGTGAAAAAAGTGCGACTGACTTTATCAAATCTTGTGGATACTGCACGGGTGGACTTAGAAAAGGCATGGTTACGGTGGACAAGCCTGCGCGTATAATTGCCGACGAAAATCTTGGTCACGGCGAAATGAGTGGCAAAAACCGTGGACTTTTGAAACGCTTTTTGGAGCGCATTGAAGTTGATAGTATCGACAACGCTTTACAGGGCAAAAAAATAGTTATCAGTTATTTATACGAAAACGGAAATTTCCCTAATCTTCTTAAACTTATCGAAAAGATTTTGGCTCACGGTGGAGTTTATTGTAAGGATGGAAAAGATGCGGATATTTTTGTAACCTACTATAAAGGTAAGAAAAAATGTCTGCGCGAAGAAGAGGCAAAAGAGTGTGCTGACAAGGGCAAGAATGTAAGTTTCGTTACGTTAAACGAGTTTATTAAAACGGTCGGTTTTGACAGCGTAGAGATGCTAAATAGCGCGCCTATTCCGGCTGTAAATCTTAACGCTCCTGCGATTCGCAAACTTCCAAAGGAAAAGAAAACCACGGGTTACCGTGACAAAAAAGATAGTGCAAGCGCATTTGCAAACGCGTATGTAAAAGCGCTTAAAAAATAGGAGAAAATTATGAATAAAACCATATTTAACGGACTTAAACGCTCGTACACCGCTTATCACGCGGTAGAATATTCCAAAAAATATCTTATGGCAAACGGTTTTACGCCCCTTTACGAAGAGCAGGACTGGGAAGTGGAGCGTGGCGGAAAGTATTTTGTGGAGCGTGGTGGTAGTGCGATTATCGCGTTTAGTGTAGGTGAACTTAACGAATACGACTACAAAATCGTAGCATCACATCTTGATTCCCCCGCGCTTAAACTAAAAGCAAATCCCGTAATGGATAGCGCAGGCGTTAAAAAACTTAACGTGGAAACTTACGGTGGCGGAATTTGGTCGACCTTTACCGACGTGCCCCTTAAAATCGCAGGTAGAATCGTTGTAAAGCGTGACGACAGAGTGGAAAGCGTTGTTTATACAGACGAGCATAACGTCGTTATTCCCAACGTTGCGATCCATCTTAACCGTAAAATCAACGACGGTTACGTTTATAATGCGCAAACTGACCTTTGCCCGTTGTTTTCAATGAGCGCAAGCAACGATTTCTTCAAGAATTTGGAAGGAGAAGAAGTGCTTGGCTACGACCTTTACGTTGTGCACGACGCTCTTCCTTTCTTTGCAGGTACTGACGACGAATTTATTTGTTCGCCCCGTCTTGACAATCTCGTGTGTGCTTTTGCGTCGCTTGATGCAATAGTTAATTCTACGGCGCAGGGCGTAAAAATGGCGTTTTTGGCGGATAGTGAAGAAGTTGGTAGTCGTTCACTCGAAGGCGCTGACTCCGACTTTTTGCAAAAGACGGTAAGACGTATCAATAAAGCGCTTGGATATGACTGCGCTGATCTAGATAAAGCGCTTGCCCGTTCGTTCTTGGTTTCGGCAGATAACGCTCACGCCGTTCACCCCAACCATCCCGAACTTTCCGACCCCACTAACAAAGTGCTTATGGGTGGTGGCGTAGTAATTAAGCATCACGCTAACCGTAACTACACGACGGATGCGCTTTCGGCATCACTTTTCAAGCAAATTACTCAAAATGCCGACGTAAAAACGCAAGATTTTTATATGCGTTCTGACCTTCGTTGTGGTTCGACTTTGGGTGTAATTTCGTCGTCGCATATTTCTATCCGTAGCGTTGATATCGGTGCTCCGCAACTTGCAATGCACTCGGCAGTTGAAACAATGTGCGTAAGCGATGCAAACGAAATGGTAAAAGCGTTAACCGCTTTTTATAATGCAAATTATACTTTCCGTAACGGCGGATATGACTTATAATATGAAAAAAGCCTTATCTATAATTTTGTCGTCACTATTTGGCATTGCAGTTTTTTTCTTCATAATAACCTTTTCAATCGGACTACCCATATATTGCAGGTTCTTTTACTACCTACAAATTGAACCGCTTGGAATTCCCGAAACGACGGGATACAGTTATGAACAAATAAAATTTGCTTATGACCAAGTGCTAAATTATTTAACGTTGCCCAGTTGTGAGTTTGGTACGGGCGTGTTTAAGTATTCGCAAAGTGGAGCAGAGCATTTTGCCGACTGTAAAGTTTTGTTTGACCTAAACGTTACCGTGCTTATAATCTCAACCGTGATTATAGCGACGTTGCTTATTTTGCAAAAACTAAAAGTGGTTTCGCTTGCCCGTCCTTTCGGTTTTTCTTCCGCGCTTTTTTCAGCAATTTCTATATTTATCGTAGGAGCAATTCTTGCTGGTTTAGTGGCGATTGATTTTGATAACGCGTTTACGGTTTTCCATCATATATTCTTTCCTGGTAAAGACAACTGGACGTTCCATCCTAGCCAAGACCAAATAATTTTAGCGCTGCCACAGGACTTTTTCCTAAGTTGTGCCGTGCTTATAGGATCAGGAATAATCTTGATTTCAGTAGGAATTATTGTTTATCAATTAATTAAAAAGAAAATAGGCAAACAAAAAAACGACGCATAACGTTATGCGTCGTTTTTGTTATATTCAATAAATTACTTAGCGATTTCTTCTTTTTTTGCTCGTGCGCTGATTTTGCCTTCGGGGTTAATTTCACCTGCTTTTTGAAGTGCAATCTTGGTAAAGAACGGGCCAACGAGTTCGTAGATGAGTACGGAGAAAAGCGTGATATTTGCAATGATTGCGCCCACAGGACCTAATGCGTGCGCTTTAAGCGCCATACCAAGAGCAACACCTGCTTGTGGAAGAAGAGTGATACCAAGGTATTTCTTTACGGTAGGGGGACAATGCATAAGAGTTGCACTTGCGCCTGCGCCGAGGTATTTTCCAAGCGAACGGAAAACGATATATATAACACCAACAAGAACGATAAGTCCTTCGGTAAAGATAGTAAGGTCAAGTTCTGCGCCACTTATAACGAAGAAGAGAATGAACAAGGGTGCGGTCCAACGGTCAAGTCTGTCCATAAGTTCTTCGGAAAAGTCGCAAATGTTACAGAACATAGTGCCTAGCATCATACAAGTAAGAAGGGGAGAAAAAGCAATATGTACTCCACCGATATTGAAGGTGAGTGAAGAAAGTGCAACTGTGAAAAGTACGAACGCTACGGACATAGATAATCTTTTTGAACGAGAATGGAAAAACTTTTCAAATAGTGTAATCAGTAAGCCCATAATCGCGCCCAACGCGAGTGAAAGAATAACTTCAAGTAGTGGCTCAATTATAATGGAAAGAACGTCCACGTGACCTGCAAGTAATGCTTTTGCAATTCCGAACGAAATTGCAAACAGCACAAGACCTACTGCGTCGTCGATTGCAACGACGGGAAGGAGCGTATCGGTTACAGGACCTTTTGCCTTGTACTGACGCACAACCATAAGCGTAGCGGCAGGCGCGGTAGCAGACGCAATTGCGCCCAAAACGATAGCAACAGGCAGGGGCAATACGTCAGGCATAATAAAGTGCGTTACGATAAGCGCGACGTCTACAAAAAGAGTTGCAACAATTGCCTGAAAAATTCCGATAACGGTTGCTTGCTTACCAATCTTTTTGATTTGAGCCAAACGGAATTCGTTGCCGATAGAAAAGGCGATAAATCCGAGCGCCACGTCTGAAATGATCGAGTAAGTTTCGATTTCTTCCATACTTGTAAAGCCAAGCCCATGAATTCCAAACGCGCCCAAACAGAACGGGCCAATCAAAATACCTGCAACAAGGTATGCCGTAACGGCAGGGAGCTGAGCAAGTTTAGCAAGTCTTGATAGCATAAGTCCAACGAAAAGGGCTATTGCTAAACTCAATAAAGTGTGCATTGTTTTTTACCTCAAACGTTTCTAAAATTTAAACCTTAACAATTCTAATACTTTAAATATTATTTGTCAACATACTGAGCGTAAAAAATTAAGAAAATTTGCAATATTTTTCTTTTAAATTATTATACGCGCACTCGTAGCGAATAGAGTTACCACTTGCGTTTACGCCATAATTGCTAAATCCTAGATGAATAAGAATATTTTGCGATTTTACGTTATTCTTATTCGCGTAAGCAACCACGGTTGTTATGCTATCAGGAAGAGTAGACAGTAAAAAACTAAAAAGTTGTCTAAATAAGCCACTACCTTGCTCGTTCTTTATAATCTGCATTTCATCCATATAGAAAAATTCGTTCACAACGCGGTACTGAAAATATCCGATAATCTTTTCACCACGATAGAACAAAACGTAGTGCGTATTTCCGCTATCAATATTTTTAATAACGCTTTCTTTCCAAAGAAAGTAATCACTTTCCTTGTCGTTATCACTAGGGATAATCGCCGTCATATTTTCATACAGTATTTCAAAAATCACGGGTAGCGCACCCATTAGTTTTTGTTTTTCGGCTATATAAATATTAACAGTTTTATCGTTCGTATCCATATCTTTCTCCTTGTTAAAATTATAATCCGTCACAATCAAAATGTCAACCATAATCGAAGTAGGGAAATAACTACAACAAAGCAAATGTGTATGATGCACTTAAAAACGCTTTACAATGTTACTGACCACAAAAACCTGTTGCTGTCATCTTGAGCGGAGTGAGCGCAGTGAACGCAGTCGAAACCCGAAGGGCAAACGGCGACGCCGTTTGGATCTAAAGGGTGTATTTGCGTAATCGGTATTTAATAAACCGATTGCGTTTATTTGCCGTTTAGCCACCATAGGTGGTTTTGTAATACGAGCAAATTGTACGGTCATAAACTACTGGGTAGGGCTTAAAATAATTTACCTTAACATAAGCCTACGAAACCGTCGTTGACGGTCACTTCGTTCAGAATGACATAAGGGGGGG
>JAZOUI010000256.1:0-4030 GCA_045658145.1 Pumilibacteraceae bacterium | reverse complement strand
AAGAGTAGGCATATCGCTTACTCTTTTTTTTGTGCAAAAATTTAAATTCCATTTTAAGTCAAAAATTAAAACGGGTATATACGTACCCCGTCGTTTTGCTGATTTTTTTCAAAAATGCCGTATTCTATGAATCGTGTAGTGTAATCACTTGACGCGGGGGGGGGACGTGTTATTATAATAATAGTGCTTAAAAGGAGAAGGCTATATGAAAAAGAAAGCGTTGTTAATAATAACCGTTATAGTGATGTGTTTACTTTGCGTTGCGTGTAAGGGCGAACAAGGTTTGCGTGGTGAACAAGGACTGCAAGGGGTACAGGGCGAGCAAGGTTTACCCGGGCGCGACGGAGTGGACGGCAAGGATGGCGTAACCCCAACGATAAGTATAAATTCTGACGGCTACTGGGTAATCAACGGAAACGTTCTTCCTATCAAGGCTATTGGTCAAGATGGAGAGGACGGAATTACGCCTACTATCAGCATAAGCGACGACGGCTATTGGGTGCTAAATAGCAAAAAAACACAACATAAAGCAGTCGCAACTAACGGCACGGACGGACGTGGAATAGAAAGTATGTCCTACGATAACGACGGAAATTTGGTAGTTAAATACACGGATGGAAGTAGTGAAACTTTGGTCTTACCGACCAAGGAAGAACACGAGTGCGATTACGGCGAGCCTATTTTATTTAATGATAAAAATGAAAACTGCGCGCGTGCGCTTACTTATAAATCGTGCAAGGAGTGTGGCAACGTCGTTTGGCAAACGGGCACGAGTGATAGCCACGACTGGCAAACTCAGTTGTCGTTTGACGGAAAATACCACTATTACAAGTGCAATAACTGTATCCAAGTAAAAGATATTCAAAAACACACGCTTGACGATAACGATACCTGTGAAATATGTAAACAGTTTATCGGCAAAGTCGAGTACGAGGTCTGTGAGAATGAACAAGGCGAAAAATACGCAAGGGTAATTAAGTGTACGAGTATCGCTGATTACGTCGTGGTTGATAGCGAATACGAGGGCGTTCCCGTAACGGAAATTTACGACTGGGGAATGGATAACAACGTCCGTAGCGTTCGCTTACCCAACAGCATAACTGCGATATGCGAGGGTGCTTTTATGATGAGCAAGGTGGAAGAAATCAACCTTCCTGACGGCTTAAAAACTATAGGCGCGTGGGCGTTTTTGGATTCGGAATTATCTAGCTTGCATATTCCTGCATCCGTAGAAAGCATCGGCGAAGATGCCTTTAACGAGATTGCAAATTTCACGCTTACGGTGGACGAGGATAGTCAATATTTTAAGGTAGTGGATGGCAATTTGTATTCTGCGGATTTGACCACACTTTACTGGTACAACAGCAATAACGCTAGGACGAAATTCGTTATTCCTAATACCGTAACCACCATTAAGAGCTACGCTTTCTGTAAGCCTAAATATTTAAAGGAAATAGTTATTCCCAGTTCAGTCACCTTTATTTCACAGGGCGCGTTTTCAGGTTACGGATCTGAGGGTGCGCTGGAAAGTATTGTGTTTGAAGAGCCTACGGGCTGGATTATCTACGAAAATGATGATATGTCCGACGCGAAAGAAAAGACGTTTGCTGATGAAATTTCAAACAACGCGTTACATATCGTTATGAACTGTAATTCCTATAACATAAAAAGAATAATTGAGTAATCAAAATAAGAGTAGGCATATCGCTTACTCTTTTTTTTGTGAAATTTAAACGCTTTACTCCCGATAGTTTTCCATATACTTGGTGATTTTGCCTAATATTTCGTCGCCCACGAAACCCAAAACGTCGCGCATAGTGACGCGTGGAGTGGTAGGCCTATTTTTCATAACGGATGAAATAACGCTTGCCATATCGGGCGAACTTTTTTCTTCGTTTTGGGGATTGTTTTTAGTGAGCAAATTCATAATGGTGGCAGTATCGACCTTACCACCCGACATAAGTAAGGGCAAAATAGAAGAAATATCCATAACACGCTCCTTAAAATAAGTACGTTTTAATATATGCGCGCATATAAATAAAAGTACCAACGGAGGTGTATATGAAAAATTTGCGAGGACATAAAAAGAGTAGTGGTGACAAAGTAAGCGAGACTTTGCGAGGATACGGATTTGATGAGAAAAAAGTTAACGACTATGCGTCAATGAGCGAAGAAAAACTAATAGAAGAATTGATAAAATCAGTAAAAGAGAGTAAGAAAAACGGCACTTTTGACGCTGGGAAAATCCAAATGTTTGCTAATATTGTCTCGCCAAAACTTGATGAAAACGGGCGCAAAAAACTGCAGAAATTACTAAAAGAAATTACTTAATAAAAGGTATAGAACACTAAACGGCGATATACGTACCACGTCGTTTAGTGTTTTTTCGCTATTTCACGTATTGCGCCCACTATATAGTCGATTTGGCTAGAAAGGTTGTCAATTCCAAGGGAAAGGCGAGTGAGCCCCGTTTTGTCACTACCTAGAAATTTATGCGCAAGTGGCGCGCAATGAATGCCAGCGCGTACACATATATCGTACTCGCTAGAAAGAACGCTTGCAACGTAGTCGGAAGAAAGTGATGGAATTGAAAAAGAAAGCAAGCCGTTTAGTCCGTCGTCACAGCGAAAAATTTTTACTCCGTCCACCGATTGTAATTTTTCCACAAGAATAGCGTTTAACGATTGCATAGTTTGTTTGTTTTGACTGTCGTTTAGCGTACTCCACGAAATTGCTGAGTTTAGTCCTGCAATATTAGGCGTGGGCAAAGTTCCCGTTTCGTAGCCGTCGGGAAGGTCGGTAGGCTGAGCAAGCGACAATGACGAAGTGCCCGTGCCACCAAAACGGATAGGCGAAAGTTGTACGCCCTTTTTCACCACAAGCGCACCAACGCCTTGAATAGCGTGCAAGCCTTTATGTGGAGCAATCGCAAGCAAATCGATATTCATCTTGTCCATATCGATTGAAGTGTATCCAACGCTTTGCGCTCCGTCCACAATAAAAAGAACGCCCCGACTTTTACAAATCTCGCCTAAGCCTAGTATCGGCGAAATTGCGCCCGTTACGTTAGAAACGTGAGTGCAAACCACCGCTACCGTGTCGTGACGAAAAGCGGGTAAAAAATCGTCAATGCACAACTTAAGACCACGCTTAGGCGCAACAACGGTCAGCGAAATTTTACCTAGTTGTTTCAGGAAAAATAGTGGGCGCAAAACGGAATTGTGTTCGTAAACGCTCGTTATAACGTGTCCGCGCTTGATCGCACCTAAAATGGCAAGGTTGAGCGCGTCCGTGCAGTTTGCCGTAAAAATAACTTCTCCGTCCGCTCCCAAATATTTAAGCAGTTTACTTCTCGTGTTTTCCACAAGTCTTGCCCCTTTGATCGAAAGTGAGTGACCACTTCTACCGGGATTAGCAGGCAAAAAGCGCAAAGCGGTTGTAACGGCGTTTATCACGCAGTCAGGTTTAAAGAAAGTACTTGCGCTGTTATCAGCGTAAATCATAAAATCACACCATCCTTGTTAGTGAATATAATATATTATACGAAGGATGGTAACCGAAATTACCAAAGGATTTTACTATGGACGAACTACTTTTTGTTTTTCGCTCGCGCTCGCAAGCAACTAGGTTTTATGAAAGTCTAAAACGTTTCGCACTCGCTTGTACGCTAGTGAACACGCCTATCGGCATTTCTTCGGGCTGTGGACTTAGCGTAAGAGTGAGTAGGGATGATTTCAACTATGCATATTCTCAATTAGCGAGATATGATTATTCGACGTTTTTGGGAGTTTACGAGTATTCTTCTCTTAATCAACGCTACGAAAGACTAACCACGCGATAATGCTTTACTTATTTTCTTCATTATGGTACAATATTAGTATCAAATTGTGGCACAATATAAGTGCTAAGTTAAATAGTGGAGAAAATTATGAACAAAAGTGAACTAAAACTTAACGTTCGTCGTACTTTGCTAGTAGGACTTGCCTTTTTTGCGGTAAGTATGTTTTGGCAAGTGTACGACAACATTATG
>JAZOUI010000255.1:0-5275 GCA_045658145.1 Pumilibacteraceae bacterium | reverse complement strand
CGTAATATTCGGAAACGCACATACTATTTTCGCAACTCGTCATCTTTTTGATGGTAGAATAATTGCCTTTAGCTACGAAAAGTTACAGGTTGAAGGTGGTGCGTCGTACTTTGGACTACTTTCCTTTATTCTTCTCGTTGTAGGAATGGGTTTTATCGTATTTTCGCTTTTTAGCAAAAAAACCAAATTCGAACTTGTCGGCTCAATTTGTATAGCCGTTTCAAGCTTGCTCATTTTCTATATTTCGGCAGACGGCACTGCTATTCTTTCCGCTCCGTTTCTATATGGCTCGTCAGAATATACTTTTTCCGCGTTTTACGAGAATTGTAGATTCGGGTCAGGCACGATCGTTTACGCAATCGCCACTATGCTCGCCAGCACTTTTGGTATTATCAATAGCGCCGTCAAAATGCAGGCAAAGCCTGTTTCGCCGTCAATGACGGTTTCGTAGGCAGACAAAGCCTGTTCAGTAAGTTTGGAATTATACTTTACCACTTTAAGACCATACCGAATTTTAACCGTTCGGTGTGGTCTTTTTCTTTTGCGTAAATAACGGCGGGAGCAAGCCCCCGCCCTACGGGGTTATAGTAAAAAGCAACCGTATAAACAGCCTCCCTCAGGGGAGATAGGGGGACCGCTTGCGGTGGAAGGAGCCTACGACGACAAAATATGCTTTCGTAAAAAATATACGTCCTCACGGTATACGGGCGATTCGTGAATCGCCCCTACGAATGACGGCATATAAACAAAATGGGCTTAAATAAACCGATTACGCATATAAACGAGATCCTTCGACTGCGCTCAGGATGACAGGCAAAGCCTGTTAAGTAGGTAAGAGCAAATCTCAACCCCTAACGCTGATATGTGAAAGCCTCCATCTGTCGAGGGAGGTGGCACGCGTCAGCGTGACGGAGGGAGAGCCACCAAAGGAGGTTTCGTAGGCTTGGGGAAGAGTGTATGGACAGTAGACCTGTGCTAACGCTTTTGACCATACGGTAAACGGGCGGATACTATCCGCCCCTACAAAAATATTATCATAAAAATATTACCTTTACCGCCTATTTCGCGCATACTAAACACCCTTTGGGTGTTGACAAAATTAACAAATAACTATATAATAATGTTATCATTCTAAAAAATGGCTTTTGCCACAAAAGGGAAAATTATGGAACTTACGAAAATTTTTGGCAACAAAACAAACGCGACTTACTACTACGTTATGCGCAACAGCGCGACGCCCTGTCCACCGAGCGGAGAAAAAGAAAACATAGATGCGCCCGTGTACTCTGCTAAGACGGGTAATCTTTTCTCGGGCACGCCCGTTTCGTGGAAAGGATATTTGCTCGTTAACGGTTGCGTGGACGTTTGCATTAACTTAAACAATCAATATTTTATCGACCATATCACTTTATCGCAAACTGACTATTCGCAGTTAGGCGGTGTGGAAATTTGGACGAAAACAAAGGGCGAAAACAAAAAAATAGGCAATATCACTCCTGCGCAAAACGGAGTTATATCCGAGCGTGATTTGACTATTTCCGTGGGCGAGGACTGTGACAACTTAACTATTCGCCTTTGCTGTGCTTACGCTGATATCGGACTTAAATCCGTGGAAATTTACGGCGCGACGGACACGGAAAACACCATTTATCCTATCCCCAAAAGCGTAAACTTTGATGGCGGAATTTTGCCGTGGGAAAAGGTTTCAGTAGATTTTTCGCCTGAATTGAGCGACGTTCTTTTTACCTATTTATGCGACCTTTTTGAGCAAAACCACGGGGTACGCCCTATCGCGTTTGACGGTGGCAACATAAAATTTGAACTTTTAGAAAAAGATAACGACGGCTACGAAATCACGACTACTACTGAAAACTGTGCCGTGACGGCTAATAGCAAGCGCGCACTTTTTTACGCGATAAGTACGCTAGTTCAAACGGCTACGAAAGATGGACTTAAAACGGGCAAAATCGTGGATACGCCCTTTATGGATTTTCGTGGATTCCACCTTGCTCTTCCGCACAAACGCGAGCGCGCTTTTTTTGAAAAACTAGTAAAAGAAGTGCTTGTGCCTATGCGCTACAATGCAATCATTTTGCAAATCTCGGGCGCAATGCGATACGATAATTATCCCGAAATCAATGAAAAGTGGCTGGAGTCGTGCGAGCGTTTTGAAAAAGGCGAATGGCCTCAGCCTGCGCATTACGGCTTTATCAGTCGCGATATTTGGGAAAAGGACGAAGTGGCGTCGCTGTGCGAATATATTCGCTCGTTCGGTATCGAGATCATACCCGAAGTGCAAAGTTTAAGCCACTCACAATACATTTCTACCGCCTATCCTTTCCTTGCCGAAATAGAAGACAAGCAAACGGGCGAAACCGATCTTTACGTAGCAGATGAACGCCCTGCTGAATTCTATTATCACAATCTTTGCCCGTCGCATCCTCAGTATTACGACTACGTTTTGGGCGTAGCGGATGAAGTTTTGTCCGTCGTTAAGCCCGAGCGCTATATCCACTTTGGTCACGATGAAGTTTATATTTTGGCAAAGTGCAAAAAATGTCGCGAAAGGGGTGCTACAACCGTTTTTGTTGAAGAAGTAACGCGACTTAACGAGTACGCAAAATCCAAAAACCTTACAATGATGATTTGGTCGGATATGCTCCAAAACGAAACTTACTCCGTTCCCGACGCGCGTGGCGAAGTTCCTAAAGATATCATTATGCTTGACTTTACTTGGTACTTCCACCCCCAAGATGATATCGAAGACAGACTTTTAGCCGAGGGTTACAAGGTGGTTATGGGCAATATGTATTCTAGCCACTACACTCGCTACTGTAAGCGCGCTAGAAAGACGGGTATGATAGGAGCCGAAGTTTCCACTTGGGTTGAGTGTAGCGAACGCTCGTACGCTTACGAAGGCAAAATGTACGACCTTATTTTCTCAGCCGTTACCATGTGGAGCGAAAGTTACGACCAAGACTATCGCCGTACTTACGCAAAATTAGTAAATCCTATCGTTTGGGCAACTAGACAAAAAATAGGTGGCTTTAACGAAGATAACCTTACTTCGCTTGCTCTTCCCGATAGCGCAACGATTAAAAACGTTCCCCCTGCGCTTTTGTGGAAAATTCCTTACGAAACGGCTTTGCTTATCTCCCCTGAAAAAGAAAGCGTCATTGCCGTAAACGATTACGTTAACTGCGCTTTCATCACGCACAGTACAGACAAAACGGCGCAAAGAATTATGTGGAAACCGTCGCTTAAAATAGCCGAGTATTCTTTTGTTTACGACGACGGCACGAGCGCAAGCATTACTGCTAATTATGGCGAAAACTTATACACATACGCTCATACCTACGGCACGCCTATCCCCTCGTTCTTGTTCCGTCACGAAGGCTATACTGCTACTTATTATTCTAAACCTATTTGTGGAAAGGATAGCGTCGGCAACGATTACACCTTGCTTACTCTTCCTTTCGTTAATCCGTTCCCCGATAAAAAGGTACAAAAAATCACCTTCAAGCACAACAATAACACGGATACTAACGTCATTGTTTACGACGTAAAATTCAATTAATTACAGTTTTTACCACAATAAACATAAAAAACGGCGCATAACGTTATGCGTCGTTTTCATTTATCGAAGAAAATAAATCGATTAGGGAATATAAATTATCGTCGCTATATTCAATCTCGGACGAATACAGCCTTGCGCTTTCTTCATCCGCGTTTTTTTCGCCCTTCTTTTCAAGCATATCGGCAACTGCGCTAATAAAATAGGTCGCGTGCACACAAAACGCTACTCTTGCTCGCAAATCGCTTTCGTTTTCTGCGCTTAAAACGTGACGGAAAATCATATAGTTAAGTACGCGCGCATATATCTTTTGGTCACGAATTCCACCAAATTGTCGCAAATTCGCAAGTACGTCCGTCCATTTTTCGTCCAAACGCTCAAGCGAAAGATAAATTTCTCGCCACGCGCTTAAATCCAAATTAGGCTCACTCGCTCCCACTTCATCTAGCACCACTTTAATTTTTTCATCAAAATCATCATTGTTATTAATCAAGTGAAAAAGTTTGTCTCGCTTTTCCAATAAATACGTTTCCCACTCGTCCGTTTTTTCGTTTTGACCATCGCCGTCTATTTCCACTAAAAAACTATCGTCGCTACTTAGCACAAGCGCGCAAGCCTCCTCGCACGTCAATCCTACGCCTATCTCCGTCCTATTCGACTGAAAGTTTCTAAATCGGGGGTGGTCAGCACACACCTGCGAAAGATAATCTTCGCCCAAAACCGTGATAATATCACATAGCCCGTTTTCGTTTAAGAAGGGACATTTGTCGTCCTTTAATGCAAAACAAAGCGCACCGTCCCCTTCCGTTAGGCTTTTTTTGAGCCGCTTACCCATCTCGCCGTCAACCTTGTTATACTTGTTTAGCGTGATACCGTCCACGTCAATTTCCCAGCCTGCGCAACAGGTATGCGCGCATTTATCAGCACGGCACTTAAACCTAGTATAATATTGTGGCGCAAAAGTTTTCACAGCGATACTCCCAAAAAATCTTTTATCCTATTTTATAATAAACGCTCGTCGTTGTCAATTCTTTTTCGCGCCTTCCCCAGCGTGAATAAATATACCAAAACTCACTACTTTTTTGCAAAAAAGACAGAAAAACCCCTTATATTGTTGACACTTTTTCTCTATGGTGGTAAAATTATTGCAATCGGAAAAACTTTTCCGCAAGGAGCAATTATGCAGAAAAAAGATTTAGATTGGAAAAATATCGGATTTGGTTACACTCAAACGGATTACCGTTTCGTTTCCAACTATAAAAACGGCGCTTGGGACGAAGGCGGTCTTACTACCGACGCTAATATCGTTTTGGGCGAGTGCGCTTGCGTTCTTCAATACGCGCAAACTTGTTTTGAAGGATTGAAAGCCTACTCTACCGCCGACGGCAAAATCGTTTGTTTCCGTCCCGACCTTAACGCGACTCGTATGGCTGACTCGTGCAGACGTATGAAAATGCCCGTTTTCCCCGAAGATAAATTCGTTGATGCTATCGTGCAAACGGTAAAAGCAAACGCTGAGTTTGTCCCCCCTTATGGCACGGGCGCATCCCTTTATATCCGTCCGTATATGTTCGGTGCGGATGCAATCTTGGGCGTAAAACCTGCTAACGAATTCCAGTTCCGCGTATTCTGCTCGCCCGTAGGTCCTTACTTTAAGGGTGGCGTTAAGCCTTTGCACCTTCGCATAAGCGACTTCGACCG
>JAZOUI010000254.1:0-5678 GCA_045658145.1 Pumilibacteraceae bacterium | reverse complement strand
GTTCTTCTTCAAATATTTTTCTAATTGACATTGTCTTTACTCCTTAATTATAGCGTTTTTTTACAAAAAAATCAATACTATGACGGGTATCAACCGAATCTGCCCGTAATATAACGTTCAGTGCGTTCATCTTTGGGCGATGTAAATATATCGTCGGTGTTGCCAAACTCCACGAGTTCGCCAAGCAAGAAAAACGCCGTTTTATCTGCAATACGGGTTGCTTGTTGCATATTGTGGGTAACGATAACTATGGTAATTTCCTTTTTCAATTCTTCCATAAGTTCTTCAATTTTACCCGTGGAAATAGGGTCAAGCGCCGAAGTCGGCTCGTCCATAAGTAGAATTTTAGGATTTGCCGCCAAAGAACGTGCAATACAAAGTCGTTGTTGTTGACCGCCCGAAAGCCCTAATGCAGATTTGTTTAATCTATCTTTTAATTCGTCCCACATTGCTGCTTGCTTTAAGGAAGTTTTCACAATTTCATCAAGTTCAGAGTGTTTTGTAATACCAAATGTTCTCGGACCATAAGCGATATTATCATATACGCTCATCGGGAACGGATTGGGTTTTTGAAATACCATACCAACGTTTTTGCGAAGTTCGTTTACGTCGATTTTACCGTAAATATCCGTTTTACCAACATAAAATTCTCCTTCGATTTTACAACCGTTTACCAAGTCGTTCATACGGTTAAAACATTTTAAGAAAGTAGATTTACCACAACCCGACGGACCGATAAATGCCGTCACTTGCTTTTCGGGGATTTCTACGCTTATATTTTTAAGGGCTTGAAAATCTCCGTACCAAAGATTTGCGTTTCTAACGGAAATGTTTTGCCCGTATTCGTTTATTTCTTTTATCTTCTTCATTATTTATCTCCTTGTAATTTCTTGTTGAGTTTACCTGCGATAAATTCCGCTAAAAGGTTTAACCCAAGCACGAGTATAATCAAAACGACTGCCGTAGCATATGCTTCATTTACGTACCAACCTTCGCCCGAAAGTCGATAGAGTGCAACCGCAAGCGTAGCGTTACTGTCTAAATAACCCGTAGGTGTTGCAGATATTACCGAGCCCATTGTGTAAATAAACGGTGCGGATTCCGCAATTACTCTACCCATACTCAAAATGATTGCACTCATTATTCCGGGAAGAGCCGACGGCAACACGATTTTGAATATCGTCCTCATTTTTCCTGCGCCAAGAGCAAGACTTCCTTCTCGCAAACTATCTTGTACGGATTTCAAACTTTCTTCCGTAGAACGTACGATTGTGGGAAGTAGCATTATACTTATCGTTAGCGTACCCGCCAAAATGGAGCTTGTGCCGCCAATAAGAGCCACGAACGTTATCATACCGAAAAGCCCATAAACGATAGACGGAACGCCGTTCAGTAGGTCGATTGCTCCACGAATTATTTTGATAAAGAAGTTGTTTTTCTTTGCGTATTCATTTAAGAATATTGCCGTACAAAGCCCGATAGGAACGGATATGAGCAAACTGAGTCCAACCGTCATAAGCGTTGTAATAATGGAAGGTAAAATCGTTATTTGTTCGCTATCAAATTCATATTTACCAAAGAGTAAGTGCGGATTAGCAAATAAATGTGGCGCGCCTTTTACAAATATAAATCCAATTACAAGTAAAAGTATTGTTCCTGCAAAAACTCCTGCGCTAATTGCCGCACCCGCACCGATATTCGCCGTTTTGATTTTGTACTTAAATCCTGCGATTTTATCTTTACATTTCGTCCAAAAGGTCGTTTTCTTTGTCTTTTCGTTTCTCTTAAAAATTTTAGAAAACAAGCCTTTTCCTTCAACTGCGCCTTTGATTGCTTTTTTCGAGATAGCCCCAAACACAAGGTTTACAATAAGTACGAATACAAGCAAAATTACACCCGTAGCGACGAGAGCGCCTTGTTGAACTTCTCCCGCATAACCCATTTCCATTACGATATTTGCCGTAAGTACACGGAAACTATTAAAGAGAGAGTCGGGATAAGCAACAGAGTTTCCTGCAACCATTACGACAGCCATCGTTTCTCCAAGCGCACGTCCGATACCTAAAACAAGAGATGCCGTTACGCCAGATTTTGCCGCTTTCGTAACCGTTCCAAAAACTGCTTGCGAGTGGGTTGAGCCAAGAGCAAGCGCGCCTTCGTAATAAGAACGTGGAACTGCTTCTAAACTCGTTTTAGAAAGGGAAACAACGGTGGGCATAATCATAATCCCCAAGATAAGCGACGTCGCAAGAAGTCCGCTACCGTTATTCGGTGCAAAATTTGCAAGTAATGGGAGCAAGAATACGATACCGAAAAAGCCGTAAACTACCGACGGAATCCCTGCGAGCAGGTTTACCATTGAAGAGAAAATCTTTTTTAATTTCTTCGGACAATAGAACGCTATAAATACTGCGGTAAAATATCCAAGCGTACCGCCGATTAAAAGTGCACCGACGGTTGCCGCAAGCGTGCCGACAATCATTTTTAAGATACCGTAAGAGCCTGAAAGAGTTGCGTTTTCGTATTTATCTAATCTGTCGGGCGACCAATTATCCCCGAAGATAAAGTCAAATAAACCGATTTTGTTAAGGGCAGGTATGCTTTTAATCAGCATAAAAACGAAAATGGCGGCAACGGCGATTACGCATATAACCGCCGCTACCGTGAATATCGTTTGTCCTGTTTTTTCTTTGATTTTCGTGGTGTTCATATTAACCTACAATCTCGCTGAATTTCGTTACTTTTCCGCTGAATATATCGTAAAGCTGTGCAATCGTAAGGTCGTTTACGTTTTCATTTGCATTGTTTACGATAACCGCTACCGCATCAAGGCATACGTTGAAACTGTTGATACCTTCTTCTTTTACGCTTGCGGAAGAAAGACCGATTACGTTGCCGTTTTTATCGTTTTGTACTGCGGTTTTACCAACAGAAGAGCCTTGCAAGTCAAGAGTGAAAATTTCGTCAGCCGTTCTGCCGTAAAGGGTTGCATAACCGCTCATTGCTTTTTTGATAAACTTTTCCATAGAAGTAGAGCCGTTTACCGTAATTTTTCCACCTGCAGGGAGCGAAGATTTGACCGTATATTCTACAACGGGGATTGCCGTTTCGCCTTCATTTGCTCTTTTCGTTTCGTCCGCAAGATAAATGCAACCTGCTTCTTCTGCGTGCGTTTCGGATGCTTCACTCTTTAAGTAGAGTAAAAAGTCTTCCGCAATATCGGTAAGCGCAACCGTAGAACTCGTCATAATTACGAACGGTCTTTGAATCGCATAGCTACCATCTAAAACGGTTTCGGAAGAAGGCGCAACGCCGTTTACGTTTACAACCTTAATCGTGTTGTTTACCGAGCCGAGAGAAATATAGCCGATTGCGTTTTTATCGCTTGCCACCTTACTCATAACGTTACCCGTTTCTTTTTGAATGTCGGCGTTAGAAGTTGTCTTATAAACTTTCTTTCCGTCAACTTTCATTTCAAGGAAATTTCCGTTGCCGTCGGTGATAACTTTATCAAAGGCTTCACGCGTTCCACTGCCTTGTTCACGAGCAACAACAGTGATGTTTTTTTCACCGCCACAAGCGGTAAGTCCTACTGCGCCCGTAACAAGGAGCAAGCAAGAAAGTAAAATTGTTAAAAGTTTTTTCATTTGATTTTTCTCCTTTTCTTGAATTTGCACCCTTATTATACTGCGCTAAAAATTTTCTAACTATCACTTTTAAGTTTAGGCAATGTAAAGTTTATGTAAAGATGAAAAAAATCGCAAAATGCTTGCGACTTTTTGAAGAAGATATATAGTTATATAAATGAAAAAGAACTCGGATAAAAATCCAAGTTCTAATTTCATTTGACCGCTTGAAGTGCAATTTCCTATAAATTTTTAATGTTTCAAAAAATCCCTTATAGGGAACGCCTTTGCAGGGCGCGGTTTTTTCATTGTTCTTTACGCTTTCTTTTTCTTTACTTTTATAACAATTCCGTACACGAGCGCAACGGCTACGACGAGCGCGCATGCGCCGAGTAACACGTAGAACACCGCCGTCCAACCGAAGTTATCCGCGATAATTCCCAGTCCGTACGAGCTAATCGTGCTACCCACGTAACAAAATCCGTTCAATAATCCCGCCATCATACCCGAATTCACTTTGCCTTTCATAAACAACGGGAAAATACTCGTAATCGTAGAGTTAGAACTACCTGCCAAGAACCTTACCACGGCAAACAACACGAGTGTTATTATCATATACCCCGACGAAAGTACGCCGAGTACGACGCCGAGCAAAATACCTGCACACAGGAAGATGAACCCACATTGCAAGACGTAGTTAGGAATTTTTTTATGTAAGCTAACGGCAAAGAAATTTGCAAACACCGCTACCATAGGCAAAACGAGCGTCAATAAAATGGAAAGGGAATCGGTAACGCCGTACGTTTCTTTTAATATCGAGGGAACCCACGTCGTCAGTCCATCGGCAACGAGGTTCGTTACGACGGCAAAGCTTGCCATAATCGCGATTGTAACTATCAAATCGCACGGCATTTTTTTACCCTTTTCTACTTGCGGAACGGGTGCAACTGCCACGTCGTTTTCTTGCCCTTCCTTTTCTACGCCACGGGTGAGTTTATCCACGGACAATAGCCAAATAATCGCCACCGTCGGGGCAACGATTCCCGCAGTATAAAACGCGAGCTTAAACGAGCCGATAAGCGCGTAAATAGAACTTAACCCGTAAATAATCAACGTACCAACGGCAACCGTCGTGCCCATAATCACACTTGCACGCCCCATATCTTCGCGCTTTAAGGTATCGCCGAGCAATCCTATCATGGAGGGCCAAAGCACGGACAACGCAATACCGTTAAACATCCATAAAAACTTAATAGGCGCAAAATCATTCAAAAATGCAATCAAAAGATTGCAAAGTCCTGATACGACCATACCGCCGAACACTACGTATTTTTTATTATACCTTTTACAAAAAATACCGTTAAAAATTTGTCCTGCACCGTACGCGAAAAAGAAGAACGTACTCACCATGCCTGCGTCCGCGTGCGTTACGTGGTAAAACGCCTCTACGCGTGTAATATTTGCCGAATAGTTTACTTTACCGATATACGAACACATGTACACTAACCAACACAACAAGATTAGCCAGGTACTGTTTTGCATTTTCCTTTTTCTTTTTACCTGTTCCATTCCTACATACCTCTTACTGTACATTTAATTATACATCAAGTTATAAAAATGTCAATAGTTCAAAAGGTATGGCTGATTTTTTGAGAAATTCTCAACTTTTCTCACGTTTCCTTTTCGCTTTGCGATATTCCCCTATTCGTTTATTCCTCTATATACGTAAACCGTTGCACTATTTTTCCGTCTTTTTCCACCGTTTGATTCCACATACTTGCGGGACGCACCCAAACGTCGCCTTTGCCGTATAGCGCGCGGTAGACAACCAAGTCCTCCAACGTTTCGGAGTGTTTTGCAAGGCAAAGAACTTCGTACTCGTTACCCTTAAAATGACGATATTTACCGAGTTTAATTTGCAGTTCCATAACAAAAATACTCAATCGAGCGCGTGAGCGTTTTAACGGCTTTCGGTGCGACTTCGATTACGCCCGCCTTGGTCTTAAATTCAATATCGGGTTTATCTTCGGGGTCGCGCAAATTCGTCCACGG
>JAZOUI010000253.1:0-4226 GCA_045658145.1 Pumilibacteraceae bacterium | reverse complement strand
GGTTGGGACACTTCTTCGCTTAGTGACGAATACAAAAAGTTTGTAACACAAATGCTTACTGGCCTTGATGCTTATCTTAAGGAAAAGGGAATTGCAAAGCAAACCTATTTCCATATTTCCGACGAGCCTAGTCCCGAGCATTACGAACACTTTAAGCAAGTATTCGACTTTATTCGTCCGCTTATTAAGGATTATAAGGTTATGGATGCGACTAGCGCGACGGGTAGAGATATTCTTGATATTCCCATTATGGCGATTTCGCACCTTGATGGTCCTGTTGATCCCGAGAAGGATTGGGTATATTATTGTTGTAGTAACGACGCTGGTTACGTTTCCAACCGTTTTATCGGTATGCCCTCACAACGTAATAGAATTCTTGGATTCCAATTATATGATTCTGCAGTTAAGGGATTCTTGCAATGGGGGTATAACTTCTACAACTGTTGTTTGTCTTATTATCCCATCAATCCGTTTGTAACGACGGACGCTGACGGTGGTTTCCCTGCAGGCGATAGTTTCGTCGTTTATCCGGGCGCAAAGGGCGCTTGGGATTCACTTCGTCACGAAGTTTTCTATGATGGATTCCAAGACCGTATGGCGCTCAAAATGCTTGAATCGCTTACAAGTCGCGACTACGTTATCTCGCTTTTGCGCGCTGAGGGCGTAGAGGGCTGGCGCACCTATCCTAGAAATGCGGAGTGGCATCTTGCTTTCCGTGAGAAGATTAACAAAGAAATAGAAGACAGATTATAATAATAAACTAAGGCAAATCTTTATAGGTTTGCCTTAATTTATAGGAGAAAATAATGAAGAATTATAATTGCGGTGTTTATCCTACTATGATCACTCCTTTTTGCGTTGACGGTAGCGTGGACTACGAAACGGCAAGAAAATACGTGCGATTTTATAATGAAAAGGGTTGTGACGGTATTTTTTCCATTTGTCAGTCAAGTGAAATTTTTTATCTATCACTTGAAGAGAGAGTTAAATTAAATAAAGTTGTTTACGACGAAGTGCTTGCTATCGAAAAAGAGAGTGGTCGCAGAATGACGGTCGTGTCTTCTGGACATATTAGCGATAGTATCGATGAGCAGGCTAACGAACTTAACGAGATTATTAAATCGGGAACGGATGCGCTTATACTTATAACTAACCGTCTTGACCTAAATAACGAGGGCGACGACGTGTGGATTGATAATGCTAAGAAACTTCTTTCTCGTTTGCCAAGCGACGTTATGTTGGGACTTTACGAGTGTCCTTATCCATACAAGCGATTTCTCACGCCAAAGATTTTGGAGTGGTGTAAATCTACGGGTAGGTTTAAGTTTATTAAGGATACTTGTTGTGATGCGCAAACAATAAAAGAGAGAATTGAAATTTTGGACGGTAGTGGGATAATGCTTTTTAACGCGAACTGTCAAACGCTACTGTTGTCGCTAAAAGATGGTGCATCCGGATATTGTGGGATAATGGCAAACTATCATCCACAACTTTACGTTTGGCTTTACAAAAATTATAAAACGGACACGGACGTGGTACGCCGTTTGAATTCTTTTATATGTACTTCGGGTTTTATGGAGAACGGTATTCCGTACCCTATCAGCGCAAAATACCATATGTGTTTGGAAGAAATAGATACGGTTTTGAGTGCGAGAAAACCATGCAAAGAATTTACGGAATACGATAAGTATTGCACCGAAAATATGCGCATACTTTCAAGCGTTTTTGAAAAGGAGATTAACGGTGAAAAGTAATAAATTTTGGTCTTACGCGCCCTATACTCCCCTTATGAGCGAAAGAAAAGAAATTTACGTTTGTAGGATTGTGCCTAGCGAAACGGCTATTGTTGTCGAGTGGATAAATTGTGATGAAAATTGCTATGTTTATGCGCGCGAAAGGGGAGAAAACGACTTTGTTTTAGTAGGAGAAAGTTCGACTGGTAGTTTTGAAATTACGGGACTAAAAACACAAACTGATTATGAATTTTACGTCGATTGTGGCGACAAAAAAAGCGACGTGCGTTTGGCTAGAACAGGTAAAACGGTGGGTAACGTGGTCAACTATTTGCATCCAGACGACACCTATTATGACTTTTCGGGCAAGTATCTTTGTTCGCCGTCGCTAGTCCGTCATCCCGATGGATTTTGGCTAGCATCAATGGACTTGTTTAAAGGCTCTTGTCCGCAAAACCTTACGCTTATTTTCCGTAGTGACGACAATGGCGAGTCATGGCATTACGTTAGCGAACTTTTCCCTTGCTTTTGGGGCAAAATGTTCGTACATAACGGCGAAATTTATATGCTGTCGGTAAATACCGAATACGGTGATTTGCTTATCGGAAAATCTACTGATGGTGGTAAAACTTTCACTCGTCCTGTTACGCTGTTTTACGGCAGTAACGGTAAGAATGGAGAGACGGGCGTGCATAAAAACCCTACGCCTGTTGTTGAGTACAATGGCAGAATTTATAACACTATGGAATGGGGCTCGTGGGGCAGGGGATATCACTGCGCTATGGTTATGAGCGCGCCTACCGATAGTGATTTGCTTGATCCGAGTAGTTGGGAGTTCACGCCACCGACCGCTTTTAACAAAGAGTGGCAAGGCGTTCCCAAGGGGGATACGCCCGGGAATTTAGAGGGCGTTTTGGTGGAAATAGATGGCGAACTACATAACCTTATGCGTTTTATGATGCACAGGCTTGAGCGCAACTGGGGGCTTATTACCGACTACAAAGTGGTTGCGCCTGACAAGGCGATTGAATACAACGGAATGATAGAGTTCCCGTGCAACCACACCAAATTCGACGTAAAGTACGATAACGTCAGCAAAACTTATTACGCGATAGGTTCGCGCATATACGACGGTAAATTGCCTAATGCAAGAAATTTATTATCACTTTTAACTTCGTCTGATTGCAAGAGTTGGACGGTGGTAAAAGATTTGCTTGATTATCGCCACGAAAGTGCGGACGAAGTAGGTTTTCAATACGTAGATATGCACTTTGACGGTGACGATTTGGTTTATTTGTGTCGCACGGCAATTAACGGCGCGCATAATTTTCACGACGCGAACTATTCTACATTTCATCGCATAAAGAATTTCCGTTCGATTAAAAAAGAGCAAAAATAGATAAAAATCTTTTAAAATAAGGCAAAATTGTTTAAAAAAGCGTGAAATACGCTTGACATAAACGTGCCGTAGTGATAAAATATTAAAGCACCTTGGTGGGTGTCCTTTGTTATGTCAAAAAGTTAGCCCCTTTTTGATGAACGCGGACGGCGCAAAGGCGGTAGACGGTACGGCTTTCGGCGTGAAACGAAAGTGCGGAACGCAAAATAAAATAATTTTTTGAGGATATTACCGTGAAAACTTTTATGGCAAATGAACAGAATATCTCCAGAAAGTGGTACGTGGTAGACGCAACCGGTATGGTTATGGGTCGTCTTGCAAGCCAGGTGGCAGCAGTTCTTCGTGGCAAGAACAAGCCCACCTACACCCCCCACGCAGACTGCGGAGATTTCGTTATCGTAATCAATTCGGACAAAATCGTTGTAACCGGCAACAAGCTTGAAGACAAGTATAAGTCGCATCATACGCTTTATATGGGCGGACTTAAGCAAGTTCAGTATAAGAAACTTATGGCTGAAAAGAGTGACGAAGCACTTTACCTTGCAATCAAGGGTATGCTTCCCAAGAACGCTCTTGGCAGAAAGATGCTTAAGAAAGTACGTATTTACAAAGGCGCTGAGCACAACCACGAGGCACAACAGCCCGAAGTTCTTAATTTAGTAAAGAGGTATAACTAATATGGCAGCAAAAACGACCGCAAAGAAGAAATTGCAGTATTGGGGTACCGGCAGACGTAAAAAGGCTATTGCTCGCGTACGTCTTGTTCCCGGCAACGGCACCGTAAACGTAAATAAGCGTTCTTTGGACAACTACTTTGGTCTTGACACGCTTAAACTTATTGTAAATCAGCCCCTTGTTCTTACGGGCGCAAACGAAAAGTTTGACGTATTCGTAAACGTTAAGGGTGGTGGACTTTCCGGCCAGGCAGGCGCAATCCGTCACGGTATTGCACGTGCGCTTGTAATCGCTGACGAAAGTTATAAGGGCGCGCTTAAGAAAGCAGGATTCCTTACCCGCGATCCCAGAATGAAGGA
The DNA here is from genome assembly GCA_045658145.1 of Pumilibacteraceae bacterium. Taxonomy (GTDB): domain Bacteria; phylum Bacillota; class Clostridia; order Christensenellales; family Pumilibacteraceae; genus UBA10677. The sequence goes on along the minus strand of JAZOUI010000253.1, from coordinate 60 downwards.
GAGAAAGAAGTACGGTCTCAAGAAGGCACGTCGCGCTCCCCAGTTCTCGAAGAGATAATT
>JAZOUI010000252.1:0-3341 GCA_045658145.1 Pumilibacteraceae bacterium | reverse complement strand
ATATTGCCGTAGTAATGCGTATATTTAAAGTCGTCAAGAATTTGAAGAGGTTCTTCAAACTGCGTACCCAAAACTGCGGAAAGTGCGCGAACAAGCACGGATGCCTGTACTTTACGCTGACGGTCAACGTGTACCCAAAGTACTCCCTTGTCGTCTTCTTGGAATTCAAGCCAAGCACCACGCAAAGGAATATTCTGCGTGCCATAGTAACTTTCACCCGTTCTGATATCTTTGATATCGTTAAAATAAACGCCAGGCGAACGAACAAGTTGCGATACTACAACACGTTCAGCACCGTTGATGATAAACGAGCCGTTGGGCGTCATAAGGGGCAAATCACCCATAAACACTTCAGACTCGGTAACCAAACCCGTTTCCTTGTTTACAAGTTGCACTCTTACCTTAAGCGGTACTGCATAAGTTGCATCGCGATCCTTACATTCCTTCTCGGAATATTTGGGCGTCATTTCGAGATGGTGGTCCAAAAACCAAAGTTCCATCTTGTTCGAAAAATCTCTGATAGGCGAGAAATCTTTAAACACTTCGCCTATTCCGCTGTTAAGGAACTCAAAATAAGAATCCTTCTGTACTTCTACAAGGTAGGGCATTTCACATACTTCGCGTACCTGTGCAAAAGAGCGTCTTTCCGTTTTTCCGTACTTGACCTTTCTGATAGTTCTCTCGGACATTAAACTTCTCCTTAAAACTAAAGTTTTACAAATTATTTTTTCACTTTCAAATGCGTTTTTACGGCATAAAAAGCCGATAACTCCGCATAATACAGCATTATATAATAATATACTACCCTACGGGTTTTTGTCAAGCGTTTTAACATAAATATTTTTTAAAAAATTTTTTTGCAATTTTTTTATGCCCTTTTCCGTTTTAGGACAACACGCAAAAAAAGTGTGCGAACACTCTATTTCGAGTAATTTCGCACACCTATTTTTATGTTTTTTATTCAGTCAACGGCAATCTAACCGTGAAAGTTGAGCCCACTCCGACTTCACTAACCACTTCTATTGTTCCGTTCATTTTTTCCATTATGGATTTTGCTATCGTAAGACCAAGTCCACTTCCCTTGCCGTTACGATTTCTCGCCTTGTCACAGCGATAAAATCTATCGAAAACGTGTGGCAAATCATCCGCGTTGATTCCACACCCCTCGTCGCTAACGTCAATTCTAGCACAACCGTCTTCTTCACAACACGCAATTTTTACAGTTTTGCCTTCGTCCGAGTACTTAATTGCATTATCTACAAGCGTTCTTAGGCACTCTGTAAGTAAATTCCTATCCGCTTTAACTTGCGCTTTTTTTGCACTCACGTTAACCTGATGTGTTTTGCAAACAAGCGCATAGGAATCACTCAGTTCGTCAAGAACGGCACTCACGTCAAACTGCTCGTAATTAATCATATACTGTCCCATACGCGCGAGCGTGAGAAGTTGCTCTACTATCCTTTTCATATTGTCCGCCTCACGGGCAATACTTTCTACGCTCTCGTCAAGCACTTCTTTGTCTTCCTTGCCCCAACGGAGCAACAAATTAGAATATCCTTGAATTACGGCTATAGGCGTTTTTAGTTCGTGGCTCGCATCAGACACAAACGTCTTTTGCCTGTCGAAAGATTCTTCCAAATTATCTAGCATAGCGTTTATTCTAACGGTCAGTTCGCGAAGTTCGTCTTGCGCATCCACGTTGTCTATACGCGTCGAAAGGTCGTCTGCACTAATGCTATCTATTTGCTTTATGATTTTTCTGACGGGGCTAAGCATTGCCGTACTAGCCAGCGCGCCTAGTGCCGCAACGACGATAATCGAAATGATTATAAGCAATATGCTAGTAAGCGTTAGCGATATAACGTATCCTTCGTCATCCACGCCTAATGATTGCAAATGATTGCTAACCGACGACACGATAAAAGCGTCCAAAACTATAAGTGCAACCGTAAAAAGCAACGTGAAAATTATGGTTGTTTTCGCCGTAATCGGTACGGGAATTTTGCTCGCTACGAATTTAATAAACCTTTTTATCTGTCTAAACGGCCAACAAAGTACGTCCCACGTCTTTTCCCAAAAAGTTTTTTTACTATTTTTAGCGTCTTGTTCTGCACGAATTTCTTTTAGCGTGTATTCCACTTCTTCGGGATTAACAGGCTTTTTTTCGTCCATATTTCTCTCCTTAATTTTGCAAAACGGCAGGTAACGTGCCCTGCCGTTTAATTATTTTATCTAATTACGTAGCCAAAACCACGCACCGTTTCAATAAGATTAATATTGTACTTATCGTCAATTTTTGCACGCAAATATCGTATGTAAACGTCCACCACGTTAGTGTTACCCACGAAGTCGTAACCCCACACGGTAACTAGCGCTTGCTCGCGTGAAATAACCTTGTTACGATTTTCCACAAGATACACCAAAAGATCAAATTCTTTTTTGGTAAGCACAAGCACGTCCGTATCGTAAGTCGCCACGTGCGAACTAGTGTCAATGCGTAATTTACCTATTTCGTAAACGTGAGTTTTCTTTCTAATATTCGCTCTTATTCTAGCCAAAAGTTCTTCAATCGCAAAGGGCTTTGTCATATAATCGTTAGCGCCGATATCCAGTCCTGCAACCTTGTCAACGATTTGGTCGCGCGCCGTCAAAATGATAACGGGCGTATCTTTCACTTGGCGCAATCTGCGAAGTATTTCTATGCCGTTAAGCGACGGGAGCATAACGTCCAAAACTATCAAGTCATAGTCGTAGTTGACCGCGCTTTCATACGCCTCTCTACCATCTCCTATCACCGTAGTTTTATAGCCTTCGTGTTCAAGTTCTAGCGACACGAAACGCGCTATCTTTTGCTCATCTTCTACAATAAGTACGTGGTACATTTTTCACCCCTTAATAGTACAAATACTCTATTCTCATCGTGTTGGAAAAACCTGCTTTGTTTACTTCCGATCCACCCGTAAGCACAGCCAAGTCGCCTTCTTTTACAACGCCCGTATTAAGCGCGCAAATAATAGCGTGGCGATACAACTCGTCAGGAGTTTTTTGCTGTGCAGCCATCGTAGGCAAAACGCCCCAGTTAAGCGCAAGTTGGTTATACACCTTTTCGCTCGTGCAAGTAGCAATTATCACACACTCGGGACGGAAACGTGAAACTTTTCTTGCCGTATAACCAGATTGCGAAACGGCAATAATCGCTTTTGCATTAAGGTCGAAAGCCGCCGCAACGGTAGAATGCGATACAGCGTCGGTAACGTTTTGAATTTTATACTCGTGATTGTGGAAACGTTTTTTAAAATCAATACTGCTTTCTGTCTTTTCGGCAATCTTTGCCATAACCT
>JAZOUI010000251.1:0-2142 GCA_045658145.1 Pumilibacteraceae bacterium | reverse complement strand
ATAGAAATTACAACGTCTTCGCGCTCAATAAGGTCGGCAATATCAATTTCGTCATAATCAATGCAAACCTGACTGCGACGGGGCGCGTTGTATTTATCTTTGATTTCACCGATTTCAGTTTTGATAATATCGGTAATTCTTTGGGGCGTTGCAAGAATATCTTTAAGGTCGGCAATTCTCTCTTCGATTTCTTTAAGTTCAGCCTTAATGGACTCAACTTCAAGCGAAGTAAGACGCTGGAGTCTCATTTCCAAAATCGCGCCTGCTTGCTTTTCACTCAAAACAAACTCGGATTGAAGATTTGCACTCGCCTCGTATTTATCCTTACTTTGTTTAATAATTTCGATTACACGGTCAATGTTTGCAAGCGCAATCACAAGACCGGACAAGATATGCTCTCTTTCTTCCGCACGTCTAAGATCGTACTTCGTTCTTCTTACTATTACGTCCTTTTGATGTTCAAGGTAATAGTAAAGCATTTCTTTAAGATTGAGAATCTTGGGCTCGCCGTTAACAAGCGCAAGGAATATAATTCCGTCCGATTTTTGAAGTTCGGTATGCTTATAAAGCGTATTAAGTACAACTTGGGGTTGAGCGTCACGACGTACGTCGATAACAATTCTCATACCGTCTCTATCCGACTCTTCGCGAATATCGGTAATACCTTCTACCTTCTTGTCCTTTACAAGGTCAGCCATCGTCTTAATAAGTTCGGACTTGTTAACCTGATAAGGAAGTTCGGTAACGATAATGTGATGCTTACCGTTTTCGCTTTCTTCAATTTCCGTTTTAGCACGAACGATAATTCCACCACGTCCCGTACGGTACGCCTGACGGATACGCGCTCTGCCCATAATAAGACCGCCCGTAGGGAAGTCGGGAGCAGGAACGTATTCCATAAGTTCGTCAACGGTAATATCGGGATTATCGATAAGCGCGTCAACAGCGGAAATTACTTCGCCCAAATTGTGCGGAGGAATATTCGTAGCCATACCTACTGCAATACCGTCCGAACCGTTTACCAAAAGGTTGGGGAAACGGCTAGGAAGTACGGTGGGTTGTTCAAGCGTGTCGTCGAAGTTGGGATACCAGTCAACCGTTTCTTTATCAAGGTCACGGAGCATTTCGGACGCAATTTTGCTAAGTCTTGCCTCGGTATAACGCATTGCAGCCGGGGGGTCGCCGTCCACCGAACCATACTTACCGTGACCGTCAACAAGTGGACAACGGATAGAAAAGTCTTGAGGCAAGGGACCGGGCGCCATATACACCGAACTGTCACCGTGGGGGTGATATTTACCCATACAGTCACCTACGATTCTGGCGCATTTACGATAAGGCTTGTCCGAGAACAAGTTAAGTTCGCCCATAGAGTACAAAATTCTACGTTGTACGGGCTTTAAGCCGTCGCGCACGTCGGGAATAGCACGGGAAACGTTAACAGCCATTGCATAGGCAATAAAGGACTTTTGCACTTCACCGTTAACTTCCACGTCAACTATTTTAGAATTTGCTATAGTTTCTTTAAGATTGTCGTTTTTATCTGCCATTTTTCTTCCCTCATTAAATATCAAGGTCGGTTACAAGCGTAGCGTTTTCTTCGATAAACTTACGGCGAAGTTCAGGTTCGTCGCCCATAAGTACGGAGAAAGTTCTAGCCGCCTCTTCAGCATCAGACATTGTTACGCGCAGTAAAACGCGTCTTTCAGGGTCCATAGTGGTTTCCCAAAGTTGATCCGCGTTCATCTCGCCAAGACCTTTATATCGCTGAATTTCGGGCTTTCCTAACCTTTCGGTAGCCTCGCGCAGTTCTTCGTCGGTGTAACAATACTCCACCGTCTTTCCTTTCGTGCACTTATAGAGCGGGGGCTGTGCGATATACACGTGTCCAAGCTCGATAAGCGGACGCATAAAGCGGAAGATAAAGGTAAGGAGCAATATTCTAATATGCGAGCCGTCTACGTCGGCATCGGTCATACAAATGATTTTGTCGTAACGCAATTTCTTTTCGTCGAACTCGTTGTCGATTCCGCAACCAAATGCGGTAATCATCGCTCTAATTTCAGCGTTTTCCATAATACGAGCAAGACGAGCCTTTTCTACATTAAGAATTTTACCACGAAGGGGCAAAATCGCTTGGAA
>JAZOUI010000250.1:0-5001 GCA_045658145.1 Pumilibacteraceae bacterium | reverse complement strand
CCAACCATACCGGTTGCGCCTACAACGGCAACGTTGTATTTCTTCATAAAAATCTCCTTGTAAAGTATATGCTAAAAGTTAGATTGTTGGCATAAAAAAACGACCAACCGCTGAGTAAAAGCACAGGTTGATCGACATATACGCGAGTATAATACAAATCAAATAATGTGCTCCATTCCCAAGAATGACAGTTGCAAGGTATTAGCCTTGACACCCAACGCGCTTGTTTTCGGCGAGACAAAGTGCGTTTCGGCGATGATACCCTTTCACCGAAATCCTAATGCCGTGGTCAAAATCGGTTACTGATGCTCAACGCTCCTCATTATTTACGGGAGTATGATAGCACATAAATAACTACTTGTCAATCAAAATTATGTAAAATGAGTGCAAAACGATTGAAAAAAAATAAATAATAGTATATAATTTATAATGAAGTGGAGTTTGTGCTTATAAAAAAGCGTAAACGCAAGCGGAGGAGTGTATTCTGAAAGAGTTGCAAACGCAAAAAATAGCGTTGGACGCTTATAAACTTTTCAGCGCATTTAAGACGCTAGAGAAAAAATACGCTCTGCAAGTTTTGCGCTCGGTAGGAGTCGAGGGCGAAAACGAGTGGAGTTTATGTCGAAACAAAAAACTTTGTCACGTTTTAGTTGTTGCGGACAAGAAAACTTTGCCCTTTGCATTTTCACTTTTATGCGCTTTAGCAAAAAACCGTGCGCCAGTAAACGTAACCGTTGTCGAAAGTGATAGCGAGTACGACAAAGAAAACAAAAGCGAAGTGATTGTATCGCTGACTTGTGGTAGCGGAAAGATTAGTGGTGGCATAGGCGTAGGTGCAAGTGGTGGCGCAAAAATTCGCTTTACGTTAAAAGGCGATGATATTACGCTTTTAGATGAACTAGAAAGTAAATGCAAAAGTTTTAACGCTAAAAATTTTAGTGTAAAAACGAGTAGGGGAAATAAAACTCTTACCACCGAGGTTGCATTTTTTGACGAAGGTGAGATTGAACGCTTTGCCGTTATGACGGCGCATTTAACTCCGTACGAAGAATTCACCACGGAAATTATCAAAGTATATAATCCCGTCTATCAGGATTACAACGCGTTAACGCTTATAAGCGAACTAGCGCCGTTTGAAAAAAGCGCACCAAAGCTGAAGTATCTTCCGTTTATTCGTAGTGACGGCAATTCGGATGTAAAACTTTTTGTAAATATAGGAGTGGGCGAAGAGCAAGAACACTTTTTGCTTACTGCAAACGTAATAAAAATGATGCTAGATAAGGAGAACAACAAGAAATGGCAAAAGGATTGATGAACAGATTATTAATGGGTAAAGACAATTTGCCCGATTTTACACCCGATAAATTACCGGGATCGCGCTTTGCTGTATTTAAGGACGTATTTTTTAACCGTATAGGTGCAATGGCGAAGATAAGTTTGCTTTGTGTTTTATTCTTGTTACCCGCAATTGCTTGGATATTCTTTATGTCGATGACAATGGCAGTTGACTCGTCCATTATACCGTATTCGTCAAACTTAGGAATAGGGTATCCCGTAATTACTAACGCGTCGCTTATAGGCGAGTACCGTACGTTTATGTACAACGTTCAATTATTCTCGGTGCTTATCCCCCTTCTTATGATAGCAGGCGTAGGTTTTGCAGGTGCGTTCCACGTTATGAAAATGCTTGCGTGGGGCGAAGGCGTAGCAGTTGCAACCACTTTCTTCCAAGGCGTTAAGAAAAACTGGTTTAGATTTATTTGGATATTCTTCTATCTCGGTATCTCGCTTTTCGTGCTTATGTTCAACATAACCGGATTTAATGCGCTTGGATATAATATCGTGCTTAAAATTATTGCACTTGTTTTAGCAATAATCCAGTTCGTTATTATGCTCTTTATGATGCTTTGGCTTTGCACGCAAGAAGTAACTTACAAGTTAAAAGCAATCCCCCTTATTAGAAACAGTTTCCTTTTTACGATCGCTTTGGCAATCCAAACGCTGTTTATAATGATACTTTGCGCGCTTCCTATTTTACTTTTGATGCTTATTCCGCTTCAATTCAGCGTGTTCTTGTGGCTTATTTTCGTAATTTTAGGACCGGCGTATATCATCTTGATTTGGACCGTATATTCTCAATGGGCGTTTGACCGATTCGTTAACGATCGCGTTAAAGGCGCTGTTAAAAACAGAGGTATGTACGTTAAAAATCCCGAACTTGAAAAGCAAAATGAAATCGAGCGCATCAAGGCTCGTAACACTCAGTACGGCGCTGCATACGTTTCTCGTCGACTTTCTAGCATCGACGACGGTAAAACCTTCACGCCCCTTGCAACTAATTTCTCTCGTAATGACCTTATAAAAATGAACGAAGAAAAGGCGCAAATGCGTGAAGAAATTGATCGTGAAAAGGCAGAAGTTGATGCTCAACTTGAAGAAGAAATGATTGCTTACGAAGAGCAAAAAGCGGCTGAAAAGAAGAACAAGAAGAAAAAGAAGAACACCGAAAAACCTCAAGAAATGGTGTTTGTGGAATACAAAAAGAAAAAGAAGAAAAAGCCTGGCGAAGACGAAATCGCTACTATGCCCGTATCTGAAGAAGAATACGTGGACGACAATAATAACTAAAATAAGAATATGTACGAAAAACTTGCGGAATACTATGATATGTTTATGGAAGACGTTCCTTACGGAGCGTGGGTTTCCTATATCCGCAAATTTTTGCCAGAAAAAGGCAGGGGGCGTGACGTGGGGTGCGGAACGGGTAAATTTACTATTCCGTTTGCTCGTCACGGCTACGAAATAACGGGTAGTGACTTAAGTGAACAAATGCTTGCTCTAGCGAATCAAAACGCAAGAAGTGAAGGCGTAAACGTAGTGTTTATTCGCCAAGACGCGCTAACGCTTTGCGACGTTCGTCCGCTTGATTTTATCACGGCAAATTGTGATGTGGTAAACTATCTCCGTCGCCCCGTTGACTTTTTTATAAAGGCGTACAAAGCGCTTAAAAAAGGCGGAGTTTTTGTGTTTGATATATCAACCGAATACAAACTCAAAAATATTTTAGGAAACAACGTTTTTACTCAAACGGAGGGGGACGTTACCTACGTTTGGGAAAATTTCTACTCACAAAAGAGTAAAAAAGTGGATATGCGCTTGACATTTTTTGAGAAAATGCCGAATACATATTATTCTAAAAGTATCGACGAGCAAACTCAATATGCGCATAGCGTAGACGAGATAGTCGAGCAACTTAAAAAGGTGGGATTTACGGACGTAAAAACGTACGGATTTTTATCCACTTCTGCCCCAAAAGATAAAGAAGAGCGAGTGCATTTTGTCGCTTACAAAACAGGAGAATAATGGCAAAAAAAATAGTAAAATTAAAAAATGATGCTCAATACTATTTTGAAAAGGGAGTTGAACGTAGCGACGCAGGAGAATACGTGCTCGCAATCGATAATTTTTATTCGTCGCTTGACCGAGACGACGTTACAAACCCAGTCGTTCTGAGCGAACTAGCATACGCATATCTTGCGCTTGGACTTAACGAAAAAGCGCTTGAGTTTTATTTTTACCTATTGTGCCAAGATCCGTATTCCGAAGTGGCATATTTAGGACTAATAAGGTGTTTTGCCGAACGAAATCCATCTGCCGCGTTGTACTATCTCAACCGTGGTATCGATGAAGGCGTTCTAAGTGAAGATTTCCAAATGAACGAGGGCATAGAAGTAGAGTTCGTGGAAAGAAAGAAACCGCTTTTTTCGCTTTACGACGGCCGTGACAATAGCGAACTTATCAACATAGCGAAAGGAATGCTCGCAGGGGGCGAAAACGAACTTGCCCGTCACGTTTACGAAGAAGTGCCTGAGGATAGCAAGCAGTACGTTGACGCGAAAAACGGCTTGGCTTTTATCGAACTAAATAACGGAAACTACAGCGACGCGTCCCAACTTTGCGACCTTTCGCTTGCCCGAGATCCCAAAAATTTTGCCGCGCTCAACACGAAAATGATAGCACAGGCGCGTGGTGGGAACGAGCAAGGCGCGTTAGAAACTGCAAAAATCATTGACGAAATGAACGTAAGCGACTTGCAGTATTTGTATTCTGCGGCGACGTCGTTTATGGAGTCGGGACTGTACGAATACAGCGAAAAATACTTTGAGCGTGCGTATAACAGAGCGCCGTATCAACGCGATTGCACGCTAGCGTATGCGCTACACCTTTACAATCGTGGCAAAAAGGCGGATGCAAAAGCGCATTTACTCGATTTGCGCCGACTTTACCCCGAAGATAGCGTAGTGGGCTACTATGCGCGCGCCGTAAATGCAGGCGAAAGCGAGTGGATAAAGCCTTCTTTCACCTTGCCGACGAAAGAAAAAAATCGTCGCTTAAACAATATCGAAAGCGTTTTTTCCGAACTTAGCGACATAAACAAAGTAAATGAAAGGCTAGCGGAAGACGAAGACCTTTACGATAGCGTAATGTGGCTTTTAGACAGTAACGATAGCGTAACCGCCGAAAAAGTGGGCGTATTTTTGTGTCAAACGCAAGAGTGGCATCCATATTTTGAGTTCAAGTTCGTCGATTACAACGTGTCGCCTATGCTAAAACGCGAGTGGTTAAATACGTACTTGTGTTTTAGCGAGAGCAAAAAGTTCAAACTTGTTGTCGGCTTTGTGCAAATGGAGCACGACGCTACGCCCCCCAAATGCAACGACAACCACCGCATGCGCGAAGCGTACTGGCGTTTTTACTCAACGGCTGTGTTCGTGTGCCCGTCGTTCAGAAAAGAAGTGAGAAGGGCGTACAAAAAGGCGGTAAAGTTAATGAGCGCGCCCGATTTTGAGCCGTTTGAAATCGACGTTGACACAATGAGCGCGGTTTTGGCGAAAATGACGGGGCTAAAAAGTTTTAACGACGATGCGCTGTGCATCAACTTATTCAACTGCAAAAAAGACCTTTACGAGCAATATTTACAGCGTTTGGGCATAAAAAACA
>JAZOUI010000249.1:0-2792 GCA_045658145.1 Pumilibacteraceae bacterium | reverse complement strand
CGAATCCACACGGGCTACATGATGATAACCACTATACAACGGCTTACGATTTAGCACTTATTACGGCACACGCGCTCAAAAATCCTATATTTGCAAAAATCGTATCCACTAAAAGATATGAAATGCCTTGGCAGGGACGAGAATATAATCGTACGATTGTAAACAAGAACAAAATATTAAGCACTTACGATGGCGGTGACGGAGTAAAGACGGGATACACGAAAAAGGCTGGGCGCTGTCTTGTATCTAGCGCAACGCGTAACGGGATGAGCGTAATAGCAGTTGTATTAAACTGTGGTCCTATGTTTGAGCAATGTAGCGACCTTATGGATTATGCTTTTTTAACTTACAAAATGGTGGACTTGTCGCTCGCATTGAATAAAATTACGTTGCCCGTGGAAAACGGAAAGCAAAGTGAAGTGGAACTTTACGTCAAAGATAATGCGTTTTACCCGTTAAAAGAAAACGAAATTCAGCACTTAAGATATGAGATTAAGCATAGTGAAAATTGCGTTGCGCCCATAAAAAAGGACGAAGAAAAAGGAAAAGTTGAGTTTTATATTGAAAATCAGTTGCTTTTTACGAAAAAATTATATACTATAAAAGGAGTTGAACCATTGTCGATAGCCGATAGGTTAAAAGACGTAGTAAAAAAATGGAACGGCTAATTTATTAGGTAAGGTTTTTGTATGCGCATAAATAAATTTTTAGCGGAATGTGGAATAGCGAGCAGAAGAAACTGCGAAGCGTTAGTGCTTGAAGGCAGAGTTAAGGTTAATAATAAAAGGGTGCTTAAACTTGCAACGGACATTGATCCCGAAAATGATCTTGTCAGCGTTGATGACAAGCCTGTGAAACCGATTGCAAAGCATCTTTACATAATGCTTAATAAGCCGAAGGGATACGTTTGTACCACAAACGACGAATTAGGTAGAAAGACCGTAATGGAATTGCTTAAGGATAAATATCCGGGCAAGCGCATTTTCCCCGTTGGTCGACTTGACTATGATACCGAAGGATTATTGCTTTTAACTACCGACGGTGACTTGGCTAATAGACTTATGCATCCGCGTAATGAAATTTCAAAAACGTATGTTGCAAAAATCGAAGGCGAGATTTCAGAGGCAGAACTTAATAAACTTCGCTCGGGTGTAGAACTTGACGGGGTAAAGACGAAGAAATGTAAAGTTAAACTTCTTGGTTTTGACGAGAACTTGTCTAGAATAGAAGTGGTAATTACCGAAGGAAGAAACCGTCAAGTAAGAAGAATGTTTGAAAGCATTAATCGTGACGTTGTTTTCTTAAAAAGAACAGCAATCGGTGATATAAAACTTGGTGGACTTTACCGTGGTAATTTCCGTGAACTCAAAGCAAACGAAAGCGAATATTTAAAAAAAATCTAAAAAAACGATATTTTGTGATTATGCCGTCCGTCGCGACGGCATATTTTGTTTTAAAAGTTAAAATATTTTATTTTAATATGTCGATTTTGCTTGAAATTTTTTACAATAAGGTTTATAATGATATTGTGGAAAATTTGGGAATTGCCCATACACAATAATAATGGAGGCTTATATATGAAAAGTGTTAAGGAACTCAACAAGATTGCAGACGACGCTTCTAAATCGGTAATGAAAACCGTAGAAGAAATCGTAGACGCGCAGTCCTTTATTGAGTCCGACAAGTTCATCCGTTCCGTAACGGCGCTTGGTGATGCTGTAGGTGAAGGCGTAGTAACCGGCTTTGCATCAGTTAACGACGCTCAAGTTGCAGTTTTTGCTGTGAACGGTGAAGTTTTGAAGGGCGGTATTGGAAAGGCAAACGCTACGAAGATTGCAAAGTGTGTAAATAATGCGGTTAAGACGGGTGCACCGCTTATCGGAATCATTGATTCTATGGGTGCTCGTTTTGCCGAGGGTATCGAGGCTATGGAAGGTTATGGCGCAATTATCAATGCGTTCACCACCGCTTACGGCAACGTACCCACGATTCTTATTGTAAAAGGAAACAACTTTGGTATGCTTTCCTATCTTACTGGTCTTTGTGACGTAACGATTTGTTGTGACAAGTCTGTTACGGCTACTACCAGCCCCCTTATTTTGGTGGCAGGTACGACGCAAGACACCGCAAAAGTGGGAACTGCAACTGCTAATAGTGAAAACGGCACGGCATCTATCGTTGTTAACGACAGCGAACTTGGCGCAACCGTTAAAAAAGTTTTGGCGTTCTTTACCGACGGCATTATTGCTAGCGAAGATGATGGCAACCGCGTTTGCGCAGGTCTTGGCGAAGGCGTTGATACCGCAACCGTAATTTCGCAAGTATTCGATAACGGCACGTTTGTAGAACTTAAGAAAGATTATGGTAAGGAAGTTGTTACTGGTCTTGCTCGTCTTAATGGTATTACCGTTGGTGTAGTTGGTTTTAATGCTAACGAAAAGGACGGAAAGATTTGTAGCGACGGCGCAAAGAAAGCATCTGCTTTGATTAACACTTGCGATAACTTTGGTGTTCCCGTAGTTACGCTTGTTGATTGCAAGGGCGTAGTTAACTGCGTTAAGTGCCAAGGCGAACTTATGCGTTCGGTTGCTGACCTTCTTTACGCTTACAACGCATCGACTGTTGCTAAAGTTTCTCTTATTACTGGCAACGCTATTGGTCTTGGCTACGTAGCGTTTGCATCCAAGAGCGTAGCAGATTATACTATTGCGTGGGAAAATGCAACTATCGGCCTTTTGGACAACGAGGCAAGCGCACAACTTGTTTATGCTGACCAAATCGCTAATGCTGAA
>JAZOUI010000248.1:0-2282 GCA_045658145.1 Pumilibacteraceae bacterium | reverse complement strand
ACTCTCGCTCAACTACGCGCAAGCGTAAAAGAGTGCCTTGTCGTTACAATCGAGCAGGCAAACGATGCAAGAGAAAAAGCAACCCAAGCACAGCGCAAGTTAGAAGAAATTATTGCTATGCAGGCATCTATGCAGGCGAATTTAGTGAGTGAAAAAGCGCGCCTTGAGCAAAAGAATAAACACCTTTTGAATTTGAAGAAAGCGCAAAAACAGTATAATACGTATGCGACCGTTTCTAAATTATTCGCTAAGAACGCCTTCGCTGAATTCGTGGCTGCGGAGTACATTAAGGACTTTACTTTGTCCGCATCCGAGCGACTTGGCGAACTAACGGGTGGTAAATATTCGCTTGAATACGAAGAAGAAAACGGCGACTTTTACGTACGCGACTTTTTGTCGGGCAACGAAAAACGTAACGTAAAGACTTTGTCGGGCGGAGAAACCTTCTTAGCGTCGCTCTCGCTCGCAATAGCAATATCGCAAGAACTTAGCAAGAGTAAGAATTTCGACTTCTTCTTTATCGACGAAGGCTTTGGCACGCTGAGCCAAGATGCTATCGATATGGTAGTTGGTGCACTCGAAACGCTGTCTAGCGACACTATGGTGGGAGTTATCACACATCGAAACGAACTTATCGAGCGTATTCCTGCGGTAGTAAAAGTAAGCGCGCCTGACGAAGAGACGGGTAGTAAAATAAGTTATTAACTTATTCGTCCGCATTTATTAGTATGGTAAAGCACGTTAAAAAACTAAAATAACTAACAAAAAGCAAGGAAAAACACACTTTTCACAAAAAAAAGGTGTGTTTTTTGCTAAATTTTCACACAAAAGGTTTTGACTAAATATGAAAGTATGTTATAATAATATATACTGTGGTATTGTGCAGGTTTGAGCAAGGAGAGACAAATGACAGCAGTTTTTACTGAAAAAGAAAAAAAAGAATCATACGCAACAAAGAAAAAGATGCTGATACTTTGGTTCGTAACGTTTGGATTGTATTTGGCAGTTTTAGCGTTTATGATAACTGTTAACGTAATTGATATCGTTTCTACTCGTGATAGACGCTTTCAAATGCCGTTTATGATAGGATCGATACTTTTGTCCGTGCTGTACTGGAGTGGAACGCTGTTTTTCTTCTCCATAAAATTCCGTCTTACGTCCAAGTATTGTAAAATGTTCAGCGAAATGAAGATGGGACTTAAGGATAGAACGTCGGGAAAATTTATTGGAATCGATCCTGAAATCGTGGAAAAAGAAGGCGTGTATTTCTACACTATGGTAATGGAGTGTGCACCACTCCGCCGTGGCGACATTACGCAAAGAAACGTTTTGGTTGAACGTAACCACACTTTGCCACTTTTCGACAGAGGCGAAACGGTGGAAATCATAACTCACGCTAATATCTTGATGGCGTATGAAAGAAAAGGTTTTCCTGATTTGGAACCAAACACCGACGAGCAAAAATAACAACAATGGCAAAAACGCGTGACCACGTGCACGCTTATTCTAACAAAATTGATATACTAAAAGGAGCAAAAAAATGAAACGTAGTGAAGTAAAAGAAAACTACAAATGGAAACTCGAAGACATCTTTGCCACCGACGACGAGTGGGAAAAAGTTCACAAAGAAGTTCAAGGCGCAATTAAGCAAATTGTTTCGTATAAGGGTAAATTGTCTAATGCAAAGCAACTTTTGGCTTGCTTGACTTACATTGATAGCGTAAGCGTTAAGTTTGAAAAATTGTATTGCTATGCGCGTATGCGTAGAGATGAAAATTCAGTTTTAGATAAATACGTTGCAATGTGCGATAGAATTGACAGCACGGCAACCACGCTTTTTACGGCAACGTCTTTTGTAAACCCCGAACTTTCCAAAACGAGCGAAGAGTATCTTGACGAACTTATCAAAAAGGACGAGTTTGCTCCTTACGCGTATATGCTTAGCGAAGTTAAGAGAAGTAAAAAGCATATTCTTTCTGAAAAGGAAGAAAAAATCCTTGCTCTTGCCGGCAATGCAACGGGCTCGTACAGAGACGTTTTTGAAAAGATCGATTATATCGACCTTCCTTTGCCCAAAATCAAGGATGAAAAGGGAAACAGAGTTCAACTTACCCAAGGACTTTATTCCTACTTCTTGCAGTCGTCTGATCCTGCTGTTCGTAAGCGTGCTTTCGACGCGCTTTACAAGTCGTACTATGGTCTTATTAACACCATAACGGCAACGTACGCCGGTCACGTAAAAGCAGACAATTTCTATGCTGAAACTAGGGGATACAAGAGCG
>JAZOUI010000247.1:0-12363 GCA_045658145.1 Pumilibacteraceae bacterium | reverse complement strand
GGCCAGTAGTTCATTTCTGTGTTGATGTTAATTGTGTAGTTTGAGTTCCAGGGAGGACAGGCTCTGTTATTCCAGATACCCTGAAGGTTTGTAGGCTGAGTACCTGCTCTTGAAGATGCGATTGTAAGGTATCTGCCGTAGTTGAAAAGGAGAGTGTAAAGGTTTCTGTCGTTTTTATCCTTTTCAAAGTTTTCAAGTCTGTCTTTGGTGGTGATACTTGTTTTGTCATCACCGTTTAAATCCAGTGAAACTCTGTCATAATATTTCTGATGGTCTTTGATGTGTTCGTCTTTTAGTTCTTCGTAAGTGAGA
Organism: Pumilibacteraceae bacterium; assembly: GCA_045658145.1. Classification (GTDB taxonomy): domain Bacteria; phylum Bacillota; class Clostridia; order Christensenellales; family Pumilibacteraceae; genus UBA10677. The sequence continues at coordinate 12,051 of JAZOUI010000247.1, read as the reverse complement.
CCTTCACAAGCGTTTATGTAAGAAAGACAAGCGTTTTTATATTCTTTACCTTCTCTTTCAGGGTGCTTGTCAAAACCGTTGAAACTTGTTTCACATGAGAAAATGATAACTGTATTTTTTGAACCTTTGATAATGAGGCCGTTTTTTGATTCTTCAACAGTTGCGTTATCATCAACAATTTTTACAATTGAACGTGAGAGAATACCTTTTTCATTTTCTGAATAGATGTAGAATTTATCGGTTGTTTCACCTGCATCGTTATCTGTTCTTACAGGACATTCCTGGTCAATAACAAAATATGAGTTTTCAAAACGTGTTGTGTGTTTAAGGCATGAAGCGAATTTAAGTTCAAAATCAATGCCGTTTTCAGCATCGTTTCTGAGGTTCATAATAATTGCATTTTTAGGGTATGATGCAATATATTCTCTTTCAATTTTTACGTTACCGATTTTGCAGGAAACCGAAGAAACTGCATTCTGCAGATTCAGTTCACGTCTGAAATCAGTTACTTTTCCGTCAAGTAGGAAGTCTAATTCAATGTCACCGAGAGGCAGATAAGCCTGAGACCAATGACCGTGGAAATTATCCTGAAGAAGTTCCTGTGCTTCAAACTTTTTACCGTCAAGAGCAAGTTCTCTTGCTTTGAAGAAAAATTCGCTTCTGTCTTCAGGTTGTCCTTCCCAACTGAAATAGTTGCAATGGGGTTTACCACTCCATATTTCATCGTGGTTGAGAGATATTTTTTCTTTTTTATCTCCTCCGTATATCATAGCACCAAGATGACCGTTACCGATAGGTAAAGCATAAGTCCATGTGGGTGCAGGTTTTGAATACCATAAAACGTGGCTGTCTTCTCTTATCATGTGTACTTCTCCTAACATGTATATTTATTTAATGATAACATATCAGGTCGTTTTTTACAATAAAATTATTAAAATTTCTGATTAAATTTTAACGAATATTGACAAAGGTTACTTTGATATAGTAAACTAAGGTTGCAGAGTAATTTGCGTTTTACAATTACAAAACAGAAAGGATGTACAATTATGTCAAAGCCAAAAAAAGCAGTAGGCGATGCCCCCATCTATGATTCCTTTAAGGAACTTGGTACAGGAAAGACTTTAGTCCTCGGTTTTCAGCATACATTTGCTATGTTTGGTGCAACCGTGCTTGTTCCCTTGCTTACAGGTCTCAACATTCAGACAACACTTCTGATGGCAGGTCTGGGAACACTTTTCTTCCATCTTGTTACAAAGATGAAAGTTCCTGCATTTCTCGGTTCTTCCTTTGCTTTCCTCGGCGGTTATGCCGCTGTTAAAGCACTTGGCGGTGAAGACCCTGAGGCACAGGCAAAAATGCTTCCCTATGCATGTTTAGGTGTGGCAGTTGCAGGTCTTGTGTATCTTATTCTTGCACTTCTCTTCAAAGTGTTTGATGTAAGAAAAGTTATGAAATTCTTCCCACCTATTGTAACAGGTCCCATAATTATTGCAATCGGACTTATTCTTGCTCCCTCAGCAATTACAAATGCTCAGACAAATTGGTACCTTGCAATTATTGCAATTGCAGCAGTTGCAGTCTGTAACATTTGGGGTAAAGGTATGGCAAAAATTGTTCCCATCCTTATTGGTATCATAGTTTCCGTTCTTGCTGCAGTTGTAATGCACCTTTGCGGAATGGAAGTTTTCGAAGCAGCAAAAATTGAAGCACTCAAAGATGCGGCGTGGATAGGACTTCCTGTAATGAAAGAAAACATCGTTTTTGGTAATACTCCTGATAAGAACCTTATTCTCAGCGCAATTATCATCTGTGTTCCTATCTCACTTGCAACAATGATGGAACATATCGGCGATATTTCTGCTATCAGTGCAACAACAGGTAAAAACTTTATTGCAGACCCCGGTCTTCACAGAACACTTATCGGTGACGGTCTGGCAACAACACTTTCATCACTTTTCGGTGGCCCTGCAAACACAACTTACGGTGAAAACACAGGTGTTCTTGCTCTTACAAAAGTTTACGACCCCAAGGTTGTAAGAATTGCAGCAGGTGTGGCAATTGTGCTTTCATTCTCACCCAAAATTGCAGCATTCATCAATCTCATTCCCACATCAGTAATCGGTGGTATTTCACTTGTTCTTTACGGAATGATTTCTGCAATCGGTATCAGAAACCTTGTAGAAAACAAAGTTGACCTGACAAAGAGCCGTAACACAATCGTAGCAGCAGTTATTCTGGTACTTGCACTCGGTCTTACAGCAGGTATCACATTCACAATCGGTTCAGTTACTGTTACACTTTCAGCTCTTGCAGTAGCGGCAATTGCAGGTATTCTTCTCAATGCAATTTTCCCCGGCAAAGACTATGTTTTTGATGCAGGTGAATACACCAATTCAAAAAATCCCAAAGATAAAAAAGAAGAAAATAAATAATTAATCAAACAGGTAGTAGTATGAAATTTGTCTTATATGCAATAATCGGATATTTAATCGGATGTCTTAATTTCGGAGTTATTATTCCGAAAATTATGTACAAAAAAGACATCAGGGAATATGGCAGCGGAAATGCGGGAGCGACAAATGCTTTCCGTGTTTTCGGAAAAATAGCAGGTGTAATAGTCCTGCTTCTCGACCTTTCAAAGTCACTTGCTTACGTGCTTATTCTTAAACACAAATTTGATGAAGAAAGCATGATTTTACTTGCATGGGCAGGTCTGTTTGTTGTTATAGGACACATTTTTCCTGTGTTTTTCGGTTTCAAAGGCGGCAAAGGTGTTTCTGCAACAGGCGGTACAATCGCTGCAATATGTCCCTTTGCTTTTGTACCTCTTGCACTTGTGTTTATTCTTACAATTCTCATCAAGAAAAAAGTCGGCCTCGGCTCAGTTGTGGGAGTTTCCATGATTCCTTTCGGAGTTATGCTTGTTAATTTCATTACACATCAGCCTGTCGGCACAATTCTCGGTGTTTTCGCAATAAACCTTGTTATGAGCGTTATCGTTGTCCTGAAACACAAGGAAAATATCATACAGATGAAAAAAGACGGAATTATATAAACTAAAAAAGTGGGAGTCATGTTGACTTCCCACTTTTTTAGTTATTCTTTATCAGGCTCTTTATAAATTACCTGAGTTATAATTCCTCCGAGTATGGTAAGTCCCGTATACTGACGGGAAAGTATTGCAAAGTCACGTGAGTAACTCATCAGCAGATAGTAGTTACCTGTTTTACCTGCACAGATATCTGTCAGGGCACAGCATACCATGGCAATTACAGTAAGAATACTGCCAAGGATAATTATTATTTTTGTGTATTTATTCAATTTCATTTTTATTTCCTCATTTCAAAAAAATTATACATTTTCTGAGATGACAAAGCAATGAAAAATAATGTAAGAGGTGCAAAATTATGTCAATCGGTGCGTCAAGTTCATGTTTTTATCCTATGGAAACCAAAGATTCCCTTGAAGAAATAGGAAAACTTGACATTCATACTGCAGAAATTTTCTTTAATGCGGACAGTGAACTTTCAAAGGAATATCTGGAGGAACTGAACGCAGTAAAAAATTATTATTCAATAAAGACAGATTCTCTGCACCCTTTTACATCTGCCTGTGAATCATTTTTCTTTTTTTCACGTTACAAAAAAAGATTTTTTGAAATGACGGAATATTATAAAAAGTTTTTTGATGCTGCAAACGAAATTGGTGCAAAGTTTCTGATAATTCACGGTGCAAGGTTTCCTTGTGAAGTAAGTGAAGAAGAATATTTTGAGCGTTTTTCTTATCTTGCAGAAGAGGGTAAAAAATTCGGCATTGAAACAGTTCAGGAAAACGTGTGGTCAATGTGCAGCGGTGACCCTGAGTTTCTGAAAAGAATGAAAAGTTACATGGGTGAAAACTTCAGGTTCAATTTTGACGTGAAACAGATGAAAAAATGCGGTTTTGAAATCGGCGATTTTCTTCCGGAGTTTTCATCATCGATTGTGAATATCCATGTCAGCGATAACAAAGCAGGGGAGACTTGTCTTCCACCGGGTAAAGGTGACTTTGACTTTGCTGATAATATGATCAAACAAAATACACGGATTACCGTGCTTATCGTCGTGCTTTTATCCACGTTGCTCGTTTTTGTAGGACCTACGATGCTTAAATTTATGTATAATGCAAGCGACAGCGTTATTGCCTACGCGCAAATCGCGTTATTTATCGATATTTTTGTCGAGGCGGGCAGAGGTTTGTCGCACGTCAGTCAGTACGCGCTTAACTCTGCAGGCGACGTGAGATTTACCACGGGAATTATGATGCTTACGTGTGGAGTGTTTACTATTTGTTGTGGATATATTTTCACGCTTATGGGCTTTGGTATTGCGGGAATTTGGTTATCATTTGCGCTCGACGAAGTTTCGCGTGGTATAGTGTTCTTCGTTCGCTGGAAAAAAGGTGGCTGGAAAAAGCGTTTTGACCGCACGTTGGCAACAATGTAAAAGATTAAATTAAGCAAAAAAGTATTGTTTTTTCACCTAATCAAGCAAAAATATTGACATATTTCGTCGAATTTTGTATAATATATTTAAGAAACTGAATTGGGAGTGTTTTATGATTACTGTAAAAGAAGTGACTACGAAGAAAGATAGAAAAGCCTTTTTCCGTTTTCCGCTTGATCTTTATAAGGGGAATAAGTACGTCGTGCCTGCGCTAATCAAGGACGAAGAAGACGAGTTTAATCCCGAAGTAAACGATGCTTATCGCTATTCGGAAACGAAACTTTTTATTGCTTATAACGAAAAAGGTAAAGTAGTGGGACGTGTTGCAGGGCTTTACCACAAGGCGTATAACGAAAAGCAAAACTTAAAGCAACTTCGCTTTACTCGCTACGACGTAATTGACGACTTTGAAGTAACAAAAGCGCTTTTTGCTCAGCTTAAAAAGTGGGCGCAAGAACTTGGCATGACTGAACTTGTTGGTCCTATCGGTTTTTCCGACCTTGACAAGCAAGGTATGCTTATCGAAGGCTTTGATAAAGTCGGTATGTATATCACCATTTACAACTTCCCGTACTACCGTGAGCATATGGAAAAAATCGGTATGCAAAAGGCGGTTGACTGGGTAGAGTACCGCATAAAAGTTCCCGAAAAAATGGACGAAAGACTTGTGCGCCTTTCTCAAAAAATTCAGGAGCGTTACGGCTACACTTACGTTCCTATCGTGGATTTTAAGACGTCGTTACCCCTTATTAAGGATGCGCTTTCATATATTATGAACGAGGTTTTTGCGCATCTTTACGGATTTGTTTCGGTTAGTGAAAAGCAAATTATGCGCGAGGCAAAAATGCTTAAAGACGTTTGGAATAACGATTACGTGCTTGCCGTTCAAAACAAAGAAGGCGAACTCGTTGGTTATGGCTTTATGGCGCCTTCCGTTTCTCGCGCGATGCAGGCGTTTAACGGCAAGTTGAACCTTAAGGGTATCTTCACTATGATTAAGGATCAAACGCATGCTGAAACGCTTGACCTTTACAATATGGGCGTTAAGAAGGATTATCAGAACAAAGGCGTTAACGTGCTTGTTATGGCGAGAGGACTTGAAATGGCGATTAAGAACGGCATAAAGTATCTTGAAACGGGTCCTGAACTTGAATACAACAGTCAAATTCAAGCACAATGGAAAGACTTTGAAAAGGAACAGCACAAGCGTCGTCGTTGCTGGACGATTCCCGTGGAAAACTTATAATTTAATATAATTTATCAAAACGGTGTACAACGTGGTACGCCGTTTTTTTATGTTCTAAAATATGGCTATGAAAAATATGATAATAACGGTGATTGATATGAAAAAGTTTTTTTGTTTAATTATTGCTGTTATTTTTTGTTTTTCCCTTTGTTCGTGCAGTTCGCTTATGAAAAGACGCGAGCAAAATATTAGCGAACTTCGTGACGAACTGATGGTAAGCGAATTTGGTAATGACAAGGTTACTATTATTAGTGGACGGCGCGAAAATCCCTTTGTCGTTGATGGCAAAAGTGGGGAAAAGATTGATTTCACGGTGGTGACTTTTTATCCTGAAAAGGCAATGGAAAGCGCACGTTTTACGTACCGTTTTGATGATGGAACGGCTGAAATAGAAGGGGAGTTTTGCAAGCATCCGTTCAAGAATACTTACTCGTTCGAGATAGCAAAACGGATCACGGGTAATGCGAAGATTGTTATAAAAGGGGATAATTACGAGCATCAATTCGACCTTGCTAGCGTAAAGACGGCAAATACGATTATGCCTGATCAAGCGCTTGAAAAAGCGGAGTTGCGTCTTGGTGAGCATATCAAAAAACTTACTAGTGGTAATAAACTTAACGCCGAAATTTTTATTCGTTTTCTTGAAAATCCGATTAGCAGTCAGGGTGGATATTACTGGTACGTCGCTTTCGTGCCCGACAAATATGCTGTTTACGCCACGCTTATTCATCCTGAAACGGGCGAAATCGTTGCTACTCGTGAGGGGTAAATGAAAAAGATATTTTCTGTTTCAGCGCTTATTATCGGTACGACCATAGGCGCAGGCTTTGCATCAGGCAGAGAGATAATAACGTTTTTTGGTGCTTGTCCTTCGCCGTGGACGGCTTTGTTTGTTGCAGTAATGACGTTTTTGTTTTGCGCCGTGTTTTTGTTTGTAGGGAACAAGGTTAATGCATTGGAGATAGGCGAAGTAAATCGCAAAATTGCTCGTCCGTTTGAACTAGTGTTAAATATATTTATGATATTTAATTGCGTTATAACTATGTCGGCAATGCTTGCAGGGATAGACGCTTTGCTTGGAAATTTATTTCCGCTTTCGCCCCTTTATTCAATAGTTTTTGCACTTTTATCAACGCTAGTAGTAGTGAGTGGTATAAGCGGACTTATGCGAGTTAACGTCATTATTGTGCCGGCTCTAATAGTAGTGATGACGCTAGTTTGCGCCTTTAGTGTGAACGAACCTGTCATAAACGGAATAAGCACAATAAGCGTAAGTAACGTTTTTGTTTATACTGCGCTAAATGGTATTTTGTCTGCATCTGTGCTTACAACGGTAAACGGACTGAGTAAAAAGCAAATACTCCTATCGTCCGCGCTTTCTGCACTTGTGATAGGAGCATTAGTTTTATTGCTTACTTTGTCACTTTCTTCTACGTTCTCTCTTTGTGATATGCCTGTTGTAGAATTAGCAAAACGGCTGGGTACGTACCCGTTTATTTTTGCAATTTTTGCAGTTTTAGCAGGAATATTTACCACAATGATTACGGCTCACGCTAGCATAACCGAGTGGGTAAACGGCTTTTTTCATAATCGTATTTCGTCGGCTTTAGTTAGCGCAATTTTTTGTTTAGTGCTTAGTTTTTTAGGCTTTAAGAAAGTAATTGACCTTTTTTATCCTATAATCGGAACGATAGGAATTGTATATCTTTTCGTATCCTTAATTTACCTTATCCGCACTTCACGAATACCGTTTTGCGCATTTACAGCAAACCGTAACAAGCGCGTACATAAGCGCCGCAAGCAAGCACAAAATAACGGTTGAAGTCATTACAAGGTCGATTTGAAAAACTTGACCGCCATAAATAATCAAGTACCCAAGCCCTGCGCTAGACACTAGATATTCACCCATTATCGTACCAACCCACGACAGACCAACGTTTATTTTTAACACACTTAAAAAATCGGGCACGGCAGAAGGAATAACTACTTTTTGTAAAATTTGCCACTTGCTAGCGCCCATTGAGCGTAGAAGAAAAATTTTACCTTCGTCTACGCCCACGAACGCATTAAGCAGGCTGATTACCGTAACGATAATGCAAATAAGAAACGTCATCGCGACTATTGCTCGCATACCAGATCCCACCCAAATAATGATGATAGGACCAAGCGCAATTTTAGGTAACGCATTTAAAACTACCAAGTATGGCTCTAAAACTTTGCGCATTGTAGTGCTCCACCACAGCAAAATAGCAATTATTGCGCCGATAGCAGTTGAAATAATAAAACCAAGTATGCACTCAATTAGCGTTATGCCGATATGTTTCCAAATTTCTCCGTCCTTAAAAAGCTTTACGGCAGTTACCCAAATTCGAGAAGGGGAACTAACGAAAAATGAATCAATAACGCCTAATAACGTTGTGATTTCCCAAATTGCAATGAAGGCAAAGAAAATAGCGATTTGCAAGAAAAGTATTTTGTTTTGATTGCGCTTAAGTGAACGCAAGTATATTTCTCTGTCTGAGTATGATTTTTTCATAAGTGCACCTCGCTAGATTGAACTTGTTTCCACACTTCGTCGAAAAGTGATGCAAAGTCAGCGCTTTCACGTCGAAGTAAAGGCGTTTTTTGACTAAAATTAACGTCAAATACACATTTTACCGTTGCTGGCCTAGGAGTAAGCACGACAATTTTATCGCTCATAGAAATGGCCTCTGATATATCGTGCGTCACTAAAATAGCAGTTTTGTTTTCTTTTTTAATTATGGAATACACGTCGTCGCATACGCTAAGCCTTGTTTGAAAGTCAAGCGCCGAAAAAGGCTCGTCTAAAAGCAAAACTTCAGGGCGAAGAACGAGCGTTCGTATCAGCGCAACGCGTTGTCGCATACCACCCGAAAGTTCGCGTGGGTATCTGTTTGTGAACTCGCCTAAACCGTATTTTTCAAGTAGTTTTTTGGCGTAATTCTCGCAGTCGCGATTACGCTGTTTTTGAATTTCAGCGCCTAGTAAAACGTTTGCAAGAATCGTTCGCCACTCAAAAAGTTGGTCGCGTTGTAGCATATATCCCACTTGATTTGTTCCCTTTTTGCCTACGCTAGTACCGTTTAGAGTAATTTCGCCACTCGTAGGCGATAAAAGTCCTGCAATTAACGACAAAATAGTGGTTTTTCCACAGCCACTAGGACCGACGATTGAAACGAATTGACCGCTTTTGACCGAAAGAGAAAAGTTTTTAAGCGCTTGAGTTTCGCCTAGCAAAGATTGATAAGTCAAATCAACGTTTTTTATGGTTAGTATATCCATAATTTTATCCTCCGTACAGAAGAAATTAAGTGTTTTTGATTGCCAAAACGTAAGTGTTATCCACGGCGTTAGAATAGGTTACACGGCTTTGCAAAAAACCTGCGTTTTCCATAACGTCTTGCAGTTTTTCATAAGCCTGCTCGGAAAAATAAAGGTCGTCTTTCCACGCATCAATGTCACGGTAACTTTTTATTGCCGTCGCAATAGAAGTGAGACTAGTGCCTGTAAACGAAGGCTCAAGCGCAGTTGCGACAACTTTTTCGTCGTTTTCTGCAATGTAGTCGTAACCTTTTTTTACAGCGCGCAGGAAATTTTTAATAAGTTCAGTATTTTTATCAATGTAACTTTTGCTCGCCGAAAAGGACGTGTAAGGAATTTCACCGCTGTCTTTTCCCACCGACGCTACGATATAGCCTTTTCCGGCAAGTACCATTTCGCTAGCCGTAGGCTCGAAAAGAGTGGTATAGTCTACCGTGCTATCCGACTCGAAAACGGGTGCCATCATATTAAAAGCAACGTCCGTGTTAAAGCGAAGGTCGGTTTTCTCGTTTAGACCAGCGTTGTTTACAACGTACTGCATAGTCATAGCAGGCACACCGCCAATGCGCCCTGCAAGAACGTGTTTACCCCTTAAATCCGTCCACTTAAAATCAGGATTAGGTGTTTTCGACACTAAAAACGAGCCGTCACGCTTAGTTAGTTGACCGAAAATAATAGGATAGTCGCGCTGACCTTGCGCTTGGCAATATATGGTAGCCTCCGGGCCCATAAGTCCGATATCGGCAGACCTAGACGAAATAGCAGACATAACCTTATCTGCGCCACCACCGTTAGTTAATTCAATCTCAATGCCCACTTCATCAAAATACCCGTTGTTTATCGCAACGTATAGTGGAGCATAGAAGATAGAGTGAGTGACTTCGCACAGTCTAACTTTGTTTTTTCCGTTTCCGTTAGTGCATCCTACGAAAGCAAATGATAGCGTAGCAATCACGACGGAAAGAAGTACAGTAATAAATTTTTTCATAAACACCCCGTAAAATAAAATATAGTAGCCCAAAGTGGCTCATAGTCCATACTATGACGGTGCATAAAAAAGTGTTCAAAAAAAAGGAGCGACGGGTAAAAAATACTTTTTTTCAATTAAAAACTCTTGCTTATAAAGTGTTATTATGTTATAATGTTATTTGTAAACTTATGTCACGGAGCAGATTATGAACAAGACTTACGATCCGAAATCATTTGAAGAAAGAATTTATAAAAAGTGGATTGATAACAAATATTTCCACGCTGAGCCTAGCGAAAAAGAACCTTTTACTATTGTTATTCCGCCACCCAATATTACGGGACAACTCCATATCGGTCACGCGCTTGATGATACGATTCAAGACGCGATTATTCGTTATAAGAGAATGAAAGGCTTTGAAACGCTTTGGCTACCCGGTACTGACCACGCGTCCATTGCAACTGAAGTAAAGATTGTAGAGAAGATGCGCGAAGAAGGTATTTCCAAAGACGACCTTGGCAGAGAAGGTTTCCTTAAACGTGCTTACGAGTGGAAAGCGCAGTACGGCGGAAGAATTGTCGAACAACTTAAAAAGATGGGCTTTTCGTGTGATTGGGACCGTCTTGCATTTACTATGGACGAGCGTTGCTCAAAAGCAGTACGCGAAGTTTTCGTAAGAATGTATGAAAAAGGTCTTATTTACCAGGGCGATAGAATTATCAACTGGTGTCCTAAGTGCCAAACGGCAATTTCGGACGCAGAAGTTGAGTATGAGGCGGAAGAAGGACATCTTTGGCATCTTAAGTATCCTATTGACGGTGAAGAAGGCGAGTACATTATCGTAGCGACCACCCGTCCTGAAACTATGCTTGGCGATACTGCAGTAGCAGTTAATCCCCACGATAAGAGATACACCAAACTTGTGGGCAAGATGATAAAACTTCCCCTTGTTGGCAGACTTATTCCTATCGTTGCCGACCGTTACGTTGATAAATCCTTTGGTACTGGCGCAGTAAAGATTACGCCTGCACACGATCCTAACGACTTTGAAGTAGGCGTGCGCCACAACCTTCCCGTTATTCGCGTTATGAACGACGACGCTACTATGAACAAAAACGCTGGCGAATACGCAGGACTAACGCGTGAAGAGGCGAGAAAGGCTATCGTTGCCGACTTTGATAAACTCGGTCTTTTGGTTAAAACCGAAACTCATCAGCATAACGTAGGACATTGCTATCGTTGTCATACGTCTATCGAGCCTATTGTTTCTAAGCAATGGTTTGTTAAGATGAAAGATCTTGCCGAGCCTGCTATTAAGGCAGTACTTGACAAAGATATCGTATTTATGCCTAAGCGTTTTGAAAAAACGTATCTTCATTGGATGAACAACATCCGTGACTGGTGTATTTCCCGTCAACTTTGGTGGGGACACCGTATTCCCGTATTTTATTGTGATGCTTGCGGACACACTATGGCATCGAGAGAAGATCTCACCGTTTGCCCCGTTTGCGGACAGCCTATGCGCCAGGACGAAGACGTACTTGATACTTGGTTCTCGTCTGCGCTTTGGCCCTTTGCAACTCTCGGTTGGCCGGACAATAACCCCGACCTTGAATATTTCTATCCCACTAACGTACTCGTAACGGGCTACGACATCATTACCTTCTGGGTATCTAGAATGATTTTCTCGGGACTTGAACATATGGGCGAAAAACCCTTCTCCGAAGTTCTTATTCACGGTATCGTTCGTGATGCGCTTGGTAGAAAGATGAGTAAATCGCTTGGAAACGGAGTAGATCCGTTGCTCCTTATTGATAAGTACGGTGCTGACTCGCTCCGTTATTCGCTTGTAAACGGTATTTCGGCAGGTGGCGATATCAGATTCTCCGAAGACAAGATGGAAAGTTATCGCAACTTTATGAACAAAATTTGGAACGCAAGCCGTTTCGTTTTGATGAACTGCGAGAACGTAAAAATCAAGGATATCAGCGAAATCAAGAAACTTACGCCCT
>JAZOUI010000246.1:0-1635 GCA_045658145.1 Pumilibacteraceae bacterium | reverse complement strand
TTCACGTCAATAACGGGATTAGAATTTTGGTTTTCTCTATCGCAAACAATTTGACCATTTTGACAAACTATACTCGTTTCTTCAAAAACGTAATCGGTAGTAGATTCGCCATAACCAGCGTTAGAAAGAATATAAGCGCATTGTAATTTCTTGCTTTGCGCCTTTACCATATCGCGCAAAACAACGTAACTTTCAGATTGTTCGGGGCGAGCGCAAAGATTAACTATTACCGTCGCACCCATACTTGCGCAGTCGGCAGAAGGCGAATAAACACCAAAAAGGTCGTCGCCTATCTCTACGCCCACTACTAAATTTTGCACGTTTTTGCAAACGTACAACGGATTCGCGCTAATAGTAACGCTATGAGAACAAACGTCACAAACAACGTCCGTTTTAGGCGCGGGAGAAAATACGCCGTCAGCATATTTTTTTGCAGTTGCGCCCAAAATTTCGCCACGACTTATCGCCACGGCGCAGTTGTATATTTTGCCCTGACACTCAAGCGGTGCGCCCACAAAAACAAGAGCATCAACGTCTTTTGTCTCATTTGCTATTTCGCAAAGCGCATTTTTTACGCCACCAAGCAAAGTAGTATTTTTAGCAAGGTCACCTACCGTCGCACCACAAACACAAAGTTCAGGCGCAACGATTATTTTCGCATCACTTACACTTTTTACTTCATCAATTACAGAACGTGCATTTGTTATCGTATCAGCCACTTTAACTTTGGGCGATATCGCAGATACTTTTATAAAACCATCTTTCATAGTTATTCTCCTAATTATATTATAACTCTATTTGTTTTAATTGTAAAGCGTTTTAGAAAACAGCCTTTTTATCTTTTGCTTTTTTTGATTGATTTATGGCGCACATTGTGCTATAATAGCAATAAGGAGATTAATTATGCTAATTTACAGCGAAAAAATTAAACTACGTGAATCAGACTTTGACGAGTTTGACAACCTTAAACCTAGCGCCTTTCTCGACTTTTTCCAAAGCATAGCGTCCACTCACGCCACACTTAAAGGTATGGGTTTTGACGATATGATAAAGCAAAATATCGTTTGGGTACTGACAAAAGTCAAACTAGACGCTTACAAACGCGTTAAAGCAAAAGACACTATTATCGTTGAGACTATTCCTCGTCCCAAAGGACTAATAGACTATACTCGTGATTACTATATTTATAACGAAGAAAACGAACTTGTTGCAAAAGGAAGTAGCCAATGGGTACACGTCGATTATACCACGCGCAAACTACTTCGCCCCACCATTGACTTTACCGAAGAATTTGCGCCACGCGACGCTTATGAAACGAGAAAGATTGAACGCGTACCTGCAACAGACGTCTATGAAATAGGCAAATACACCACTACGAGAATTGACATTGACCACAATGGTCACGTCAATAACCTTCGCTACGCAGATATGGTGCTTGCGTTTGAAAAGAAAAATCCCGCGCCCGTACGCTCGTTTATAATCAACTTTTCTGTTGAGTGCCACGAGAACGAAACGCTTACTATTTACTCGGACGGAGACGCTCTCTTTACTGGAAAAAAACAAGACGGCACGGTATCGTTTACAGCAAAACTTATACGAGAAAACTATTGATAAATTTATGATAAAAAACAAAAA
>JAZOUI010000245.1:0-4443 GCA_045658145.1 Pumilibacteraceae bacterium | reverse complement strand
GAAGACGTTGTAATTTCTATGACGCACTCGGGTTACGTTAAACGCTTGCCCGTGCGCGAATACAAAGCGCAACATCGTGGTGGTACGGGTATTACTGCTCATAGACCCAAGGATGACGACGACTTTATTGAAAATATGTTCGTTACCTGCACCCACGACGACTTGTTGTTCTTTACGAATATGGGTAGAGTGTACCGCATCAAAGCATACGAAGTACCCGAAGCGGAAAGAACGGCTCGTGGACGCGCTATCGTAAATCTTCTTCAACTCCAACCCGAAGAAAAAGTCAACGCAATTATTCCCGTTAAGGAAGACTATCAGGGCGGTGGCTATATGATGCTCGCGACTAAGGGCGGACTTGTAAAACGTACCGATATGGAAGAGTATAAACTTATCCGTAAGGTAGGTAAGATTGCAATCACGCTCTCTGAAGGTGACGAACTTATTTCTGCTCAACTCGTATCCGACGAAGACCAAGTTCTTCTCGCTGCGTCTAGTGGTAAATGTATCAGATTCGCGACTACGTCCGTTCGTCCTACGGGCAGAAACTCGATGGGCGTTCGTTCGATAAGAATAGAAGGCGACGATAAAGTTGTGGATATGGCTATTATCCGTCACGGCGTAGAACAAGAAGTTCTTACCGTTTCTAGCAACGGCTTCGGTAAGCGTTCTAGTATTGATGATTACAGACTTCAATCGCGTGCAGGTAAGGGTACGGTTGCAGGTAAGTTCAGCGAAGTGACTGGTGAACTTGTAAACCTTAAACTTATCTCGCCCCTTGACGACGTTATGATTATTGCAGATAACGGTGTAATTATCAGAATGAAAGCATCTGAAATTTCCAAGATTTCTCGTAACACTAAGGGCGTTCGCATTATGCGTATGCGCGGAGAAGGTAGCGTAGTTTGCGTATCCGTTGCTCCTGCTGAACCCGACGAAGAAGAACTTGAAAAGGTAGCGGCTGAGCACGCTGAAGAATATGCGCAAAAAGATGCTCAAGACCGTCAAAACGAAGTAGTTTCTAACGAATACGGCGAAAGCGAAGTGGAAGAAACTTCGACGGAAAATGAAAACGACGTTGATGAAACGGACGAAAATAGTGAGGAATAAAATATGACGGCGTCACCGAGAAATAAAACTTTGACGCTAACGAAAGAAGAAACGCAAAGATTTTTTAGTCGATGCGTTTCTTTGTCGTATGTCGAAAAGTGTGAAAACGTGATAGGAAAAACAATCAATGCGGACTTATTTTCGGTCGCAAAGCATCTTCCCTCAAGCAGCGTTGACTTAATGATTGTTGACCCACCATACAACCTTACGAAGAATTTTGACGACGACGTTTTTTACGAAACGACGGGGGACGTATACCGTGATTTTACTGAAAAGTGGTTAAAAGAGTGTTTGCCACTACTTAAAAAAGACGCTAGCGTTTACGTTTGTTGTGACTGGAAAAGCAGTATAATTATTGCGCCTGTGCTTGAAAAATATCTTACAATTCGTAACCGAATTACTTGGCAAAGAGAAAAGGGCAGGGGAGCGAGCGCGAACTGGAAAAACGGACTAGAAGATATTTGGTATTGCACCGTAAGCGACGAGTATACTTTCAATCTTGACGCAGTAAAAGTAAGACGAAAAGTTTTAGCGCCCTATAAGGACAACGGCGTACCTAAAGACTGGACGGAAAACGAAGACGGAAAATATCGTGATACTTGCCCGTCGAACTTTTGGGACGACGTGACCGTGCCCTACTGGTCAATGCCCGAAAATACGGCACATCCCACTCAAAAGCCCGAAAAATTACTTGCAAAACTTATTTTAGCATCTTCGAAAGAAGGCGACGTTGTGTTCGATCCGTTTGCAGGTAGTGGTTCGACTTTGGTAACGGCAAAAAAATTAGGCAGATTGTATTTTGGCGTAGAAAAAAGCGAGCAATATTGCGCGTGGTGCGAGTGTAGGTTGGAGCGCGCTGAAAAGGATAAACGTATCCAAGGCTATGAAAATGGAATTTTTTATGCCCGTGGTTACAAAGAAAGTAAGTAGTTTTGTCGATTATTGTCCACAAAAAGCAAAAAATAAGCACAAAAATCACGGTTTTGTGAAAAAAATTTAAAAAAATCACGATATTTCTAAAAAGACAGAGCGAATAACTTGCAAAAAGTCAACGATAATGATATAATCATTATACTGCCGATTTATCGGTTAATTTACTATGCGGAGAAAGAAATGGGTAGAAGATCCGAATGGTACAAATCGTTCAGTAAGTTGTCGTTCAAGCAGACGACTATTGATCGTATCTTGCTGGATGGAAGAGGAAAAAAAGAATTCAATCCTAAGGACAGGGCGGCGTTTGATAAGTATGCGCGCGCTCATTTTGACAAACGTCCTATTCTCGAAAATCGTGAAACTGCACGAAAGATAGGTATTGAAGCATCTTCCACTTACCCTAAGGAAAACCTAGTTAACGCAATAATTGATGCAATTTGGGGACTTCAGTATTTCACGGACGAACGCGAAGCGCTTGAACTACCCGATATGAATCGATTTTTGCTTGATAGCGAAATAGGTCTTCTTGCCGATTATTATTGCGGAACGTATATTGCAGGTGAAGAAGTTAAAGGCGTGTTTGAAGAACAAGCCGAAGGTTTTGGCATCATAAGAACGGATGCTAGTGGACCGTCTATTTACGACTGCATTGTACCGCGCCGTTTGGTAAACGATTATTTGCTCAGTAACGGTGACGTAGTAGTGGGACGTATGCACCACGTTAAAAAGTGCAAATGTATGGGTATGTTCTACGTGGATGAAGTAAACGGACTACTTGCTAATGGCGAAAACTATAAAGAACAGGTTGCGCTTATTCGCCAAAGAAAAGCAGTTGCGCCTTATGAACGCGTAATTTTAGGCGAAGAGAATAACAGCGCTTTTGTTAACCTACTAAACCTTGTTTGCCCGTTTGCTTACGGACAAAGTTTGCTTGTTTCTTATAGTGGCAAGATGAGTGAACAAAAGCAGTTGATTGACCTTATAGAAACGCTTGAACGCACTCAAAAGTTTGATGAAGTTATTACGGTTTGTAACGGACTTAATTCGCTAGACTGCGCTCGTATTATGGAAAAAACGTCCGTTGCAATGCGCGATGGAAATCAAGTAGAATATGACGAAAACGCTATTTTGCGTATGATGGACGGTGCGACTACTCGCGCAAAACAGGGTAAAAACGTAGTTGTCGTATTTGCAGATATGGATGGCGCGCTCGCTAAAAGCGAACAAGTTAAAAAAGTTATGGACAGCGCGAAAAAATACGCTGACGGTGGTAGCGTGAGCGTGATCGCTTATTGCGACAAAGAAAACGTAAACGGCAATTACAGCGCGGCAAAGCGCATAGCGCAGGCTGAATTCGTTGTAAAATTCAAACCGTTTTTGTCTTCGTTCGACGTTGATTACGAAAAGTGTTATTCTTTTTCAGCAGTAACGCTCAACAAAAAGGAAGAAAAGGCTCGTAAAAAACTTTTAAGCGCACTCGCTATAAGCAAAGAAAAACAAAGTTACGAGCAGTTTGTTTCCATAGTTGCAGGGGAGTGATTATGGATAAGAGAATAGGTTATTTTGGGGATGAAAATAGTTATACTTACGCTTGCACAATCGAGCATTTTCGTGGCTCGGATATGGAAGGTTTTTCTACCATAAGAAGTGCTATTGATGCCGTTGAAAAAGGCATAGTGGACTGCGCAATCGTTCCTATTGAAAATGGCGCAGGTGGAACTGTAGGAGAGACGCTTGTCGCATTAAAAAAACATAACGTTTTCATTACGGCGCAATATTTTTTGCCCATATCGCACTCGCTAATCGCAATTGCAGGTGCGGACAAACACGAGATAAAAAGAATTTATTCGCACTACCAGTCGCTTTCACAATGCGAAAAGTATTTGCAACGTGAATTTCCTAACGCGAGAATAATTTTGTCGCCTTCTACGACTGAGGCTTTGCGAATGATAAAACAGCGTGACGAAGTTGCAATCGCACGTCTTCCGCTACCAGGGCAAACGGTGCTTGAAAGTGGAATAGAAGATGAAAAAAACAACATTGCCCGTTTTATTCAGGTTGAGCGACAATCAATCGGTGGTGGCGCAACGGCAAGTATTATGTTTGATACGCCTAATAGTCCAGGACAACTTTTGCAAGTTTTGGACGTTGTTAAGAAGTATGAAATCAATATGAAAAAAATCGAATCGCACTTTGCTCGTGAAGAAAAAAATTCGTATTGGTTTTACGTGGAACTAGATGACTGTCATAGCGAAGAAGTTTTGAAAGAACTTGAAACAGAACTTTCATCAGTTACAGGTTTTATAAAACTGCTGGGTACGTACTAGTAAATTTTGGCGCAAAGCGCCTAACGATATATAAATCGCGCGAACATGCGCATTAAGGAGAAACGAAAAAATT
>JAZOUI010000244.1:0-2561 GCA_045658145.1 Pumilibacteraceae bacterium | reverse complement strand
AAAAAAGTAAAAAATCCTGCTTTTATATTCGCACTCGTTTTCGGTATAATCGGCTCGCTTATACTTGGCACAGGAATGTGCCTTGCAATGAAAATAATCGGCGACAATATGGTTTTAGGAATTTTAATCGGTATTGTTGGTATCGCAATGGTAAGCGTCAACTATTTCATTTACGGAAAAATTCTTGCATCTCGCAAAAAGAAGTACAACGCGCAAATCAACAGCCTTTGCGACGAAATTTTAGCAGAATAATCAATTTAGTCCCATTCCAAATCGGGCTCAACCCACCCGATAAAAAAAGTTTGCATAAATTTGTGCAAACTTTTTTGTTTTTTTCACCATTTAATTAAAAATATATGTTATAATATAGATAGATTAAAAAAACTTTTTAACACGAGGACAAAGATGAACCACGACTATCCTGAAAACTTGATGAAAACCTTGGCTACGCAAGCGCCTTACGCACACGCCGTAATGGACGAAAACAAAAACCTTATGTGGACTATGGTCAAGTACAAAGAATTACGTATGATTTATTCATGCGCGCTTAAGGAAGTGCAAACGAAGTTTGACGTATTAAGCACCGAATTTAATCTCAAAAACAAGCGCAATCCTATTAGTTCCGTTTCTACTCGTCTCAAAAGTTCAAAAAGCATTATGGAAAAAATGATGCGCAAGCACTTGGACGTTAACCTTACCAGTATGGAACAGGAAATTAACGATATCGCAGGAATTCGCGTAATATGTTCGTACATAGACGATATCTATATGATTGCCGACGCTCTACTTCGCCAAGACGACGTAACGTTAATTGCGCGCAAAGACTACATTAAAAACCCCAAGGAAAACGGCTATCGTTCGCTCCACCTTATAATTAGTATCCCCGTTTTCTTTGCCGACCAAAAGCGCGACACCAAAGTCGAAGTACAAATCCGAACTATCGCTATGGATTTTTGGGCAAGTTTAGAACACCAAATAAAATACAAGCACGAAATCCCCGACCAAGAAGTCGTTTCTGCACAACTTAAGGAGTGCGCCGACGTAATTACTGCAACCGATGAAAAAATGCTTTCACTCAGAAAACGTATCGAATTGGCGCAAGATATCCCCGACGAAGAAGATGAACTTTTGCTCAGATTACAAAAAATCGACACTAACGTATAGCGCCGTTTGTATTTATTAATGCATTTACAAAGCAAAAAACCGATATGCCTTACTCGCATATCGGTTCTTCTTTTTCTTCAGTTAAAGGTACATTCTCCTGCTCTTTCTCGGCTAATTTTTGTTTCTTTCTCTTCTTGATACCCAAAATATCATCCACACGAATAAGCGCAACAATCGTGGAAATGAACACAGACAAGTGTATAATCATATTTCCGTACGCCATAGTCGAAACGTCGTAAATCACCCAAAATATAGGATTGGAAACGTACCATAACCTTGACGCTAACGGGGTACTCATTGCGATACTCATTGCAAAACAAATTGCGGAAATCGCCGGGAAGAAATCAATAATAGTTTTGAAATAAATAGCCGAACAAACAACGTATGCTAAAATAAATATGCCTAGCACCCACCAATGTGGTATTTTGTTTTTCTGACTATAAAAGAACATTGCTAGCGACTGCACAATCGCAATAATGCTAATTCCACCACCCGATAATCCACCCAAAAGAATATAACTAACGGCGGTAAGAAGGTTAGTGGTAAGTTGCCCAAGCAAAATCCATTTTAATTTTTTAAACTGCATCATGCACACGGCAATTATAGCCGTTATAATACTGATGCCTTGCGCAATATAAAATTCCATATTAGCCCACTATAAAACTAGTCTTTAAGAATATCGCCAACGCCACCAAGAACGTATTTGGGACGATAGGGAAAATCAGATATCATTTCTTTTGTCGTAACGCCCGAAAGCACCAAAACGGTATCCACGTTAGATTCGATTCCGGCAATAATGTCCGTATCCATTCTATCACCGATAAATGCAATATCCGCGCTGTGACAGCCCAAAAGATTAAGTCCGTGACGGAGCATAAGCGGATTAGGCTTGCCGATAAAATAAGCCTTTTTGCCCGTTGCAATCTCGATAGGTGAAATAAGCGCACCCGTTGCAGGCATAATGCCCTTTTCCGTAACGCCCACGATATCGGGATTCGTGCCGATAAGTTTTGCGCCCTTGTTTACGAGTTCAATCGCCTTTTCTATTTTCTCAAAACTGTACGTACGCGTTTCGCCAAGCACGACGTAATCAGGATTGATGTCGTTCATATAAATTTTCTTGTCGTAAAGCGCTTTCGTAAGTGCCGCCTCGCCGATAACGTAAGCAGTACAACCGGGCGCTTGCGTACTCAAAAATTCCGCCGTAGCCATTGCACTCGTGTAAAAATGGCTTGCCGATACGTTAAGTCCCATACGCTCAAGTTTCATACTAAGTTCGTGAGGAGTGCGCTCGGCGCTATTAGTCAAAAATACGAACTTTTTATCGTTCTCAATAAGCCAGTTCACAAAATCTGCAACACCAGGTAAAATTTTATTGCCGTGATAAATCACGCCGT
>JAZOUI010000243.1:0-2701 GCA_045658145.1 Pumilibacteraceae bacterium | reverse complement strand
GAACAGGTGCTAAAGGTTAGTTTAATAGTGTTTTCTATTTTGGGTGGAGCGTGTTCGCTAATTCTAGCCTTTTTATCTCGCTTTATAGCATCTGTGCAAGGAAACGAGCGAGCATATCTCGCTTACGTCGCTATTGCGCCTGCCGTTGTGTTTGTGGCTGTTTTGGCGTGCATGCGCGGTTACTGGCAAGGGAAAGAAAATATGTTGCCGTCTGCACTCTCGCAAATCGTGGAGCAAGTAATAAAGTTGTCGCTTGGACTATTTTTGGCACGTGTTCTACTAAAAAACGGTGTGGAGTGGGCGGTTTTTGGTGCGCTTTTGGGCGTTTCTTGTGCCGAACTTATTTCTGCGCTCGTACTGTTTTTACCCTTTGTTTTAGCGAGGAAAAAATGGATAAAAAATGAAAACGAGGTGGTACGTTATGCTCCGTTTGAGCCACTTGCTACCGAATTTGCCGAAGATAGTGCTACTTTTTTGGTAGGCGCTAAGGCTGAAGAAAGCAAAAAAGAAGATAACTTTATGCTTATAAAAGAAATTTTGCGTTTGGCTATACCGGTGACGTTTGGTTCGCTTGTTTTACCGCTTGTGCAGGTGGCGGACAGTTTGCTTGTTATAAACATTTTGTCGGTAAGAGGATATACGAAACAAGGCGCTACAATGGCGTACGGCTTGCTTACAGGAACGGTTATGACGCTTATAAACTTACCTGTCGTTATCATTTACGCGTTGTCAGTTGCGTTACTTCCGCGTGTTGCAAAACTGCAAAAAAATCAAAACGAGGCAGGACGTGAGGCTAGGTTTTCATTAAAAACAGGTATCGCGTTAGGAATACTTGCAACGCTATTTTTTATAATTAGCGCACCTGACGTAGTGGATTTTTTGTATTCGTCTGGGCTTGCTCTACAGCAAAGAAATTTGTGTGTTTCACTTATTAGAATAAGCGCGATTTCCGTTTTTTACGTTTCGGTTATACAAAGTACAACTTCGGCGCTGCAGGGATTAGACAAAGCGAAAATTCCTGCTTTCAATCTAGCCATAGGCGGAATAATCAAAGTGCTAGTTACAACGTTGTCGCTTTTCTTCTTCGGTATTTTTGGCGCAGCGATAGGAACGGCTTGTTGCTACGCTGTAACTGCAATATTTGATTTGAAAAGTTTGCAAAAACACCTTCCCGTAAGTTTTGATAAAAAAGGCATTGTCGCCTTACTTTTTGCAATGCTTGGATACGGATTATCGGCGATTTTTCTCAAGTGGTTATTCTCGCCCTGTGGACAAGTTTTGGCATTTTTATTGTCGCAAGGTATAGCGTTTGTGCTTTTTGTAGCCGTGCTTTTGGGTTTGGGGTGGTATGATAGTGCGGAAACTAAAAGAATATTACCTTTTTTTAAGCAAAAACGTTGATTTTTTTTGCAAATAGGTATATAATTATTATATTATATACTGTGAAATAAACGAAAAGAGGTTTTTACAATGTTAGACTTAAAATTCGTAGTAGAAAATGCGCAATTAGTAAAAGACGCTATGGGTACTAGAAGTGGCGAATACGACGTAGATATCGTTGTTGAACTTGACAAAAAGCGTCGTGAAATACTTAAAGAAGTAGAAATGCTTAAAGCGGAAAGAAATCGCGTTTCCGCTGAAGTTGCCGTACTTAAAAAGAACAAGCAGGACGCTAGCGAGATTATCGCAAAAATGAAGGAAGTGGGCGAAAAGATTAAACAGCTTGACGGCGATCTTGGTCCTATAGAGTCGGACCTTCGTATGGCGCTTTTGTCTATACCTAATATTCCCGACAAAAGTGTTCCCCTTGGCAAGGATGACGGCGACAACGTAGAGATGAGAAAATTCCTTGAACCTACGCAGTTTGACTTCCAGCCCAAGCCCCATTGGGAAATTGGCGAAGGTATGGGACTACTTGATCCTACTACCGCAGGCAAGATTACGGGTGCGCGCTTTACCATTTATCGTGGACTTGGCGCAAGACTTGAACGTGCTATCTACAACTTTATGCTTGATACGCACACGCAAAACGGCTATACTGAAATTTTCCCGCCTTTTATGGTAAACCGCGATTCTATGACGGGCACGGGACAACTTCCTAAGTTTGAAGAAGATGCTTACGCTGTTAAGAACACCGATTATTTCCTTGTTCCTACCGCTGAAGTTCCCGTAACGAATATGCTCCGTGGCGACGTGGTGGACGCTGACAAACTTCCTATTTGGTATACCGCTTATACCGCTTGTTTTAGAGGCGAGGCAGGTAGTGCTGGTAGAGATACCCGTGGTCTTATTCGTCAGCACCAGTTCAATAAGGTCGAACTCGTTAAGTTCTGTATGCCTGAAAACAGTTGGGACGAACTTGAAAGCCTTACTGCTGAGGCTGAACTTATTTTGCAAAAACTTGGTCTTCCTTATAGAGTAGTATGTCTTTCTTCGGGTGACCTTGGTTTCTCTAGCGCAAAGACTTACGATATCGAAGTTTGGATGCCTTCGTATGGTAGATACGTTGAAATTTCTTCCTGCTCGAACTTCGTTGACTATCAGGCGCGCCGTATGAATATCAAGTATCGTACTCGCGACGGAAAGACGGGATTTGTTCATACGCTTAACGGTAGTGGACTTGCCGTTGGTAGAACGACTGCCGCTATTTTGGAAAACTTCCAAAATGCTGACGGCTCTGTCCGTGTTCCCGAGGCGCTTA
>JAZOUI010000242.1:0-2697 GCA_045658145.1 Pumilibacteraceae bacterium | reverse complement strand
GCTTATGCAATTACGGTACACAAAAGTCAGGGTAGTGAATTTGATGCGATTGTTCTTCCGATAACGGCAGGCGGACCTATGATTATGACTAGAAACTTGCTTTACACGGCAATCACTAGGGCAAAAAAGATGGTTGTGCTTATCGGCGACACGTATAATATCAAGCGTATGGTTGACAACGACTATATTGCGACTAGGTATTCGCTTTTGTGCGATTTGTTGGTAAGAGAATATCAAAATGCACGACTTTTGTTTGGTTAAGGGCGCAAAAAGGTAAATTTTAGCCCTTTACCGTAGGTAAATAATTGACAAAAATTTCTACTAATATTAAAATATAACACAAGGATATAACTATGTTAAAATTCTCTTGCGAAAAAAGTGAAAACGGATTTTCCGTCTACGTTCTTCGTGACGACGGAAACGAGATAGGACACGCTACTGTAAAGGAAAATACGATACTTTCATTTATGTATGCTGACGAGCGTGTGGAGTTGCTGTATAGCGAGTTCACTTTACGTTCGCTTGTATTCTTACTTCGCGACAAGTTTGACGAAGTAAAAGTTGCTTTTTACGAGCCTAGATTTGAGCGTTTAGGATTCAAAAAGCAAGACGACGGCACTATGAAAGCAGGAAAACTGGAAATTAATTTTTCGGGTACTTGCGAAGGACATTGTTCACATTAATCTGTTACGGAGAAAATATGGCTAACTTTATTGAAGAAATTATCGAAAAAGACCTTGCCGAAGGCAAAGTAGACGGAATTATTACTCGTTTCCCGCCCGAGCCTAACGGTTACCTTCATATCGGTCACGCAAAGGCAATCTGTCTTAACTATTACGGTACTGCCGTAAAATATAACGGCAAGTGCAATTTGCGCTTTGACGACACTAACCCGGTAAAAGAAGACGACGAATTCGTTCGTTCCATTATCGGCGACGTTGAGTGGCTTGGTTGGAAGGGCGACGTTTATTATGCGTCCGATTACTTTGACGTGATGTATGAAACGGCTGTAAAACTTATCAAGAAGGGTAAGGCGTACGTTGACGACATCACTCCCGAGCAAATGCGCGCTATGCGTGGCACGCTTACCGAGCCGGGCGTAGAAAGCGTAAACCGTAACCGTCCTATCGAAGAAAGTTTGGCGCTTTTTGAAGATATGCGAGCAGGTAAGATTGCAGACGGTGCGCTTGTTCTCCGTGCAAAAATCGATATGGCGTCTCCTAACATCAATATGCGCGATCCTATCATTTATCGCGTGCTTAAAGCAACTCATCACCGTCAGGGCGACAAGTGGTGCATTTATCCTATGTACGACTTTGCGCATCCTATCGAAGACGCGGTTGAAGGAATTACGCACTCTATTTGTACGCTTGAATTCGAAGACCACCGTCCCCTTTACGACTGGGTGCTTATCGAAGGCGAGTTTGAAAATCCCCCTCATCAATACGAGTTCGCACGTCTTAATCTTGAGCGTACGATTATGAGTAAGAGATATCTTAAAAAACTTGTGGACGAAGGTTTTGTAGACGGCTGGGACGATCCCCGCATGCCTACGATTGCAGGACTTCGTCGTCGTGGTTATACGCCTACTGCAGTTCGTGAATTCTGCGAAAGAATAGGCGTGGCGAAAGCGAATAGCGAAGTAGAGTACGCGCAACTTGAAAGTTGTATCCGTGACGAACTTAACGTAACGGCGGATAGAGTAATGGCTGTTCTTAAACCGCTCGAACTTGTTATTACCAACCTTCCCGAAGATTACAGCGAAATGCTTGAAATTGAAAATAATCCCCAAGACGAGAGCAAGGGAAACAGACAAGTACCGTTCTCTCGCAGGGTGTATATCGAGCGTGATGACTTTGCCGTAGTTCCGCCTCCCAAATATAAGAGAATGACCGTAGGTGCGAATATCCGTCTTAAGGGTGCGTATATCGTAAACTGCACGGGTTATGACGAAGAGAACGGCGAAGTAGTACGCGTTTACGCTACGCTTATTGAAGGAACGAAGTCTGGTCAGGATAATTCTTCCGTAAAAGCAAAGGGTGTAATCCATTGGGTAGATGCACAAACGGCAGGGGACGTTACCGTTAATTTGTACGAAAGTCTCCTTCTTCCTTACGACGGCGTACACGAAGATTTCTCGGAAAGACTTAATCCTAATTCTCGCACTAAACTTAATAGTAAAGTGGAACAATCGCTTATCGGCGTACAGCCTCTTAAGGCGTTCCAGTTTATGCGTCAGGGCTATTTCTGCCGTGATCCCAAGACGGGCGAATTTAACCAAATTGTTTCGCTTAAGGATAGTTACAAAAAATAATGAAGTACGAAAACGTTATTTTTGATTTTGACGGAACGGTCGCAAATACGGGCGAAGGCGTGCTTAACAGCGTACGTTATGCGCTAAAAAATGCAGGCGCAGATATCCCTAGCGAAGAAGTTTTGCGTGGATTCATTGGACCAACGCTTTACCGTAGTTTTATTGATATTACAGGCCTTACTTCGGAGCAGTCGTACAAAGCGATTGAAGATTATCGCGCGTATTACGTTCCTCACGGTGTGTATCAATGCGTGCTATATGACGGGATGGAAGACCTTCTTTGCGCCCTTAAGAAAAGTGGTTACAAACTTTCTATTGCTAGCGCAAAACCGCAACGTCAGTTGGAAATTGCGATAGGGCACCTTAAAATAGCGCATTATTTT
>JAZOUI010000241.1:0-7233 GCA_045658145.1 Pumilibacteraceae bacterium | reverse complement strand
CCTTGATAACAGCAATCTTGTTGCCGCCAACTTCCTTAAGAACTACGGTGAATTCGGTTTGTTCTTCTTCTGCGGGAGCAGCTTCAGCAGCACCACCAGCAGGAGCAGCAACTGCCATAGCAGCAGCGGAAACACCAAATTCTTCTTCGAGCATCTTTACGAAATCGTTAAGCTCGAGTACGGACATACCTTTAACTTCTTCCAATAATTTAGCCAAATCAGCCATTGTAATAATTCTCCTTTTTTAATTTTGAAATGATAAATAAAATTTTTAAATAAATGATTACGCTTCCTGTTTCTTTGCGATTTCGGAGAGCGCCACTGCAAGACCACGAATGGGGGTCTGCAACATACCGAGAAGTTGTGCAACAAGCACGGGCTTGGACGGTATAGAAGCCACTTTCTTGATACCTTCAACGTCGAGGGTTTTGCCTTCGACTACGCCACCTTTAACGCTAATCTTGTTGTTGGTCTTCTTAACGCTATCAACAATGATCTTAGAAGGAGCAACTGCATCTTCGTAAGAAATTGCAAGCGCGGTAGGACCTTCGAGCAATGCGTCAAAACCTTCGATACCAGACTCTTTAAGTGCACGGAGCACGAGACGGTTCTTAATAACCTTGTACTCTACGTTGTTCTTACGAAGTTCGCTTCTCATAGCGGTATCTTCGGAAACGTTAAGTCCGCGGTAATCAACAAGGACGAAAGATTTTGCTTTGCCAAACTTTTCAACGTATTCGGCAACGGTTTGTTGTTTAAGTTTAAGGGTTTCTGCTGACATACTTATCCTCCTTTAAAGAATAAACAAAATAAATCCGGCTACCGCACAGGTAACCGGATTAAAAACGCCTTTTTATCCCTAATGGGATTAGACTTTCTATCCTTTACCTCGGCAAGCCCTATTAGGATTATGTGAACTCACACTTGCTGTCTGCGGTGATGGATTGTATTTACTTAATTACGCTCTGTAGTTTACCTTAATGCCAGGGCCCATGGTGCTAGCAAGAGTTACGCTCTTAACGTAGATACCCTTTGCAGCAGCGGGTTTAGCCTTAACGATAGCGTCCATAAGCGTGTTGAAGTTTTCGGTAATCTTTTCTTCGCCGAAAGACTTCTTGCCGATGGGGCAGTGAATGATAGCCGTTTTGTCAACGCGGTATTCAACTTTACCAGCTTTGGTTTCGTTGATAGCCTTAACAACGTCCATCGTAACAGTACCACTCTTGGGAGAGGGCATAAGTCCCTTAGGACCAAGAATCTTTGCAACGCGACCAAGTTGTCCCATCATATCGGGGGTAGTAATAACTACGTCGAAATCAAGGAAGTTCTGAGTCTGAATCTTTGCAATGATATCTTCTGCGCCAACGATATCAGCGCCTGCAGCGAGAGCTGCTTCCGCCTTATCGCCACGAGCGATAACGAGTACTTTTACAGTTTTACCAGTTCCGTTAGGAAGAACTACGGTGCCACGAACCTGTTGGTCAGCCTGACGAGGATCTACGCCAAGACGAACGTGAAGTTCGATAGTTTCGTCAAACTTTGCTTTTGCGGTAGCGATAACGTTCTTAACTGCGTCTGCTACTTCATAAGCCTTTTTAACGTCAACTTCTTTAATGCTGTCAGAATATTTCTTACCGATCATAACGCACCTCCTTAGTCTTCAACAACGACGCCCATACTGCGCGCCGTGCCGGCGATCATGCTCATTGCGCTCTCTAAAGATGCTGCGTTGAGGTCGGGCATTTTAAGGGTAGCGATTTCCTTAATCTGCTCCGTAGTAATTTTTGCTACTTTGTCCTTATTGGGTTTTGCAGAACCACTTTCGATCTTGCAAGCCTTCTTGATAAGAACGGGTGCGGGAGGAGTCTTAAGCACGAAAGTGAAAGATCTGTCCGCATAAATACTGATAACTACCGGGATAATAAGTCCTTCTTGACCTCTAGTCTTTTCGTTGAACTCTTTGGTGAATCCGGGGATGTTAATACCGTGAGGACCAAGAGACGAACCAACGGGAGGACCAGGGGTTGCTTTACCGGCAGGCAATTGAAGTTTAACAACTGCTTGAAGTTTCTTTGCCATGGTTTTTTCTCCTTGTAATAAATTTAATATATTTATACAATCGCGGTGCTAACGAACGGGTGCTCCGTTCTCCCGGAAAATATAAACGAAATTATTCTTCCGATGCAACCGATTCAAGACGCTCAATCTGCGCCAAATCAAGTTCAACGGGAGTAAGACGGCCAAACATAGAAACGGTAACTTTACATTTCTCTTTGGGAACGTCAATACTGTCGATTGTTCCGATAAATCCTTCGAACGAGCCGTCGATAATCTTAACGCTCTCACCGATTTCAAAGTCGGTAACAACGAGCGTGGGACGTTCGAGGTGCATACGTTTTACTTCTTCTTCGCTAAGCGGAAGGGGACGGCCCAAAGGACCTACAAAGCCCGTAACTCCACGAGTGTTAGTAATAATATGCCACATATCGTTATTATAGTCCATTTTAATGAACACGTAGCTGGGCATCATACGACGCTGAACGATTTTAGTCTTGCCGTTCTTCTCTTCAACTACGTCTTCCATAGGAATAGTAATCTCGACAAGTTTATCCAGCAAATCGTTTTTCTTAAAAACAAGCACGAGGTTTTCCTTTACCATATTCTCGTAACCCGAGTAGGTATGAAGGACGTACCACTTTGCGTTCTCTATAGCCATAACGGTGCGCCTGCTCCACCAAACAACGCGCCTACGCTACTAATAAGCGACGCGCCCGTGTCTGCGTTAAGACCTTCTACCAAAAGCTGATAGAGCCAACCCAAAAGTGCATCAAAGCCCATTAAAACCACAAGGAAAACTACTACGACAGCCAAAACGATACCCGTTTGTTTAACTACTTGTCCAAACGAGGGCCACGAAACTTTCTTAAGTTCGTCAATCGTTCCTTTAACTCTGCCGCGCTTTTTTTCCTTCGGCTTTGCGGAAGTATCCTTTGCCATTATTTTTCTCCTTAACCCGAAATTATAGGTAAACGATTACTTCGTTTCCTTGTGAACAGTGTGTTTCTTGCAGAACTTGCAGTACTTCTTAAGTTCGATTCTGTCGGGATCGTTTTTCTTGTTCTTCATGTTGTCATAATTGCGCTGTTTGCATTCAGTACAAGCAAGCGTAATCTTATTTCTGGCGGTGTTTGCCATAATCTGCCTCCTAAAAAAGCTCACTTAAAAATACACCCTTTCGCAGGGGTGCCATAATACTTTATCACAATAAGCGATTTATGTCAAGCGTTTTTCGCATTTAAATCAACCTTTTTAAATAAAAAGGGCATTTTTTTAGCAAATTGCGCCAAATCAACCAAAAACCTTATCTAATAGATAAATATATTCATTATACGCTATCGTATCCGTTAAAAAATTTAATCTTTCTGCTATCCCACGATAATACCAAGCGTGCATATTTTTGTCTTTTTGGTTAAATATTTCCCAAAGTTTATCGCCTATCTCTACGTAATCGCGGTAAAGTTCACGAACGTTAGCAAGTTTGTCAGCCAAGCAAATTATTTGCTCGTCACGCGTTGCGCTATCCAAAAAATCAAGAGTTGCTTGTTTTCTCACTTTCCAACTCTCACTAGCAGGGATATGTTCCATTTTGTCTTCGCTATCGGATGCAACTAACCTTTCCACCCTTTCGCCAAACTCGCGACGAATATCATTTGCCGTAACGGACGTATCTTCCACACAGTCGTGAAGTACCGCCGCCGCAATTACTTCGCGATCGCTAGTAATAGAACAAGCAATCTCCCCCGCCGTAATAGGATGGATAATGTACGGACGGTCTTTACCCTTACGAAGTTGCCCACTATGAGCGTTTACTGCAAAAATAATCGCTTTTTCTACTATATCCATAAGCCACTCTCCTTTTCATTATATAATATAAGGTAAAAACCTCAACGCTTAAATCATAGCACAAAATAACAAAAACAGTCAAGAAGATAAATAAAAACTCCCCAAAGGCTTTGGGGAGTTTTTGCCAAATTAACGTTTAATGAGCATCAATGCACAGAAAAGTATCGAACTCAAAATTGTGGAAAGCGAACCTGCGCCACAACCAGTAGACGCACCAGTATTAGTCGGATTCTCAACAGGGGGATTAACAGGCGTTTCAACAGTTTCTTCATAAATAACTTCGAGAATATTATCCGTTGCTACGATTTTTGCGGAATAAATTCCGTTCTCAGCAGTCAACGTTTGTCCATTAAACTTAACAGCCTTTATAACGCTACCTTCATTAAGGCTTATTCTAAAGGAAATCAACTCACGTTCTCTGTAAGATTGCGCAAACGGTCTAGTGGGCGTTATCGCTCCCTTGCTAGAATCGTTAACTACCGTAAGAGAATAATAATTTACAGGATCGTTATAAACTACTTCAAGAATATTGTCTACGGCTTGAACCACTACGGTATAAACTCCACTAGTAGCAGTTACCACGTGACCATTAAACTTGACTGACTTAACGGTGTATTTCGACGCAGGCGTTATTCTAAACGAAAGTTGCTCGCCCTTTTCGTAAGACTGAACGAAAGGCGTCGTAGGCGTTATCGTTCCCTTTTGATCATCATTAACCACCGTAAACGGATAATAATTTATCGGATCGTTGTAAATTACTTCGATAATATTGTTAACAGCGTAAATTTCTATGCCATAAACTCCATTGTTCGCGCTAATCTCGTGACCGTTAAACTTAACCGATTTAACCGTATATTGCCCCTTAGGACTTACGCTAAACATCGCGCTTTGTCCTAACGAGTGCATCTCATCAGGCGATATCGACAAGTCCACAGTACCCTTGTTGTCGTCGTTAAGTACGCTTAAGGAATATTTACCCAGCAAATAATACTCAACTTCCACTTCGTTATATCCCTTTACGTCGGTAATAACGAGTTTATTTTTGCTTACTTGATCGGTTACGTCAACGCCGTTAAGCGTAACTTTTTCAATCACGTAACCAACGTTAGGCGCAAAAGTTATAGTTACGGGCTTGCCGTCACCTTCAATTCTTTCAGGACTAACCGTACCGTTTCCACCCTTAACACTCGCAACTACTCTGGGGAATTCAGTAGATTCGGTGGTGAAAGTAAACTGACCTTCTTCCAAATAGTATGCCTTTTGAATAGGCGAATACCACTCTACGTCTATCGTTTTTCCATCAGCCGAAACGTAATAGGTCGCAACCATACCCACAAGTCTATTATAAGCGTTATCACCATTTTTTACAATAAGCGGTTGACCTACGTTCTTAATATCAATTCCCTGCGGATCGCAAAGCATTTGCGTAACTATATTGCCGTTAACGCCCTTGTCTTGACGATACACGATAGTATCATAGTCAACGTGGCCACAGAAAAGCATCTTGATATTTTCGTGCTGACTTACGAACTCTTCCCACATCTCGTCGCCACAATTTGCAGCCGCGCCGTTAAGTCCGTATTTACCCGTCATACCACCACCGTCAGACTCTTCAATGTACTTATTATTCTTGTCTTCCGCCCACATATAACCGTGAGTAGTAACAATAACGTTATGGTTGGGATATTGTTTGATAATATTGCTTGCCCAGTTCATCATAGCGTCGGTCGGGCCGTAGTCCATAACGACTACCATATATTCCAAATTATCGCTACCAGTAAAGAAGTGAATAGTGTTATTAGGCTCGTTATTATAGCAATAAGCGTATTGCTTGCTATAACCTTCGTTACCGCTACCAAAGTAAGTTTGGAAATATCTATCGCCCTTTGCCGTATCTACCGTACCGTTTTTGGGCGAGCCTTCTCCACCGTTGGTGTAGTCGTACACGAAATAAGGCTCTTGGCTAGCGTACGAAGCGTTATCTCTCAAACAACTGTTTGCAAACCAGTTGGTAGCAAGGTCGTGGTTACCACGAACGATGGAATAGGGAACTACATCGTTCATTTTGCTCGTAACTCTTACAGCCTCTTCCCACTCGTTCTTTGCGTTATACTCGGTTACGTCGCCAAGTCCAAAGACGTGTTTAACTTTCTTTGTCTCAACGTTATCAACGATATAATCGTAAATCATATCCATATAAGTATTACCTTCTTGAACTTTGCCTTGCGCAAGTCCCATAATACTATATTTCGATACTATTTGCGTGTCGCCTACAAGCATAAACGAGAACGCGTAATCGTCAGGATCATACATAGGCGTCGTCGACCATTTCCACGTATTGCTCGACGCCAACTTGTTAGCGTGATTTAAGTTAGCCGACTTATCTTGGAAAGTGGTAGCGGTGCTAGGCAAATTATTGAGATCATACGCAAGCATAAGTCCGTCGTCACTATAATTAGTACCGTTTTTATAATCGTTACTTATTTCACTCGCGCTTCTACAATCTTTGTAAAGTGCAACCGAATACAACTCTCCCCTAAATCTATCGGCATCGTTCGAACTCAAATCGTTACCGATATGAAGTTTATTATACACGGGGAAAGTATGGTCGACAGGATTAGTTGCTGCATCTCTTGGCACCGTTTGCATAAGCACACCGTTTACGTAGCAGTAAAAATTATCATTGTCAATCGTAACGGCAAGATGAACTTTCTCTCCCGTAGCAACTTGAACGCTACCGAAAGTTATGTAATAGTTGTTTACCGTTACTCTTTCAAACAAGTAAATTAGCGGACAACCGTTTGCGTTAACTCGTAGCGAGAAAATAGCACTTGCCTTGCCCGTATGGTTAGAACCGTTTCCATAATTACCCAAAATATACGACTGCTTAGAATTGAGTTCCGCTTTCGTAATTTTAAATTCCGCCTCGTAAGACAACGGCGTTTGGCTCAACGCGTTTTTAACTTCGAAATTATTTCCTTCGGCAAAACGCATACCCGTAGAAGTATCGGCGCTAGCAAAACCAGCATACGAAGGCACCGCACAAAAAAGCACGAACGCCACGCAACACAAAAACGCCGCAATCCTTTTCATCATCTTCATGACCATAGTTCTCCTAAATAAATATATATCATTGTAACATTATTTTCTAGCGTTGTCAATATAAAAACTAATTATTATAGCAATGCCGATTAAAAAACAAAAACTTGGCATAAGCCAAGTTCTATTTCATAAATCTTATTATTCTATTTGCAATATAAGTAAAGAAAAAGTCCACGGGGAGCGTCGCAACCACCACCAAAAGAGCCGTAAGAATTTTGCCCACCTTAT
>JAZOUI010000240.1:0-1586 GCA_045658145.1 Pumilibacteraceae bacterium | reverse complement strand
CTTATTGTTTTGGTTTTTTCCGTGATTTTTGACTTGATTACAAAAGGACTAATCAACGTTTCAATCGCCTTAGGTGATAGCGCTACGATTATACCTAATTTTCTTAACTTTGCTAACGTGCACAATTACAACGCAGCATTTGGTTCGGCGTTTGGGCTTGATAAACTTTTATCGCCTGATGCTGTAAGAATTTTCTTTATTGTAATAACGTTTGTTGCAATAGTGTTCTTTGGTTTCTTTATGTATCGTAATCGTGGCGGACATTGGGTATGCCGTCTTGCTTATGCACTCATTATCGGTGGAGCAATAGGCAACCTTTACGACAGACTTGTGTTTGGATACGTTCGCGATTTTGTACAAATCGTTTACTTTGGCTTAACGCTTTTTGGTAGTAAGTCGTTTGCTGTGTTTAACATTGCAGACGCCGCTCTTTGCGTAGGCGTAGCATTGTTTGCGATATACTATATTTTCATCTACAAAGAACCGCAAAAAGAAAAAACGGCAGGGGACGTACCTGCTAATTTAGAAGAAAACGTATCCGAAACAACTAACGAAACGGACAAAGTTAAAGAAGAAAAACAAGATGGCATTGACGATAGAAATTAAAGAAGAAGGACGTCTTGACACGATTATATCTCAAAACTGCGACTTTACTCGTTCGTACGTTAAACAACTCATTGAGAAAAATAACGTAACGGTTAATGGCGAAGTTCCTAAAAAAAGTGGTCAAGTCGTAAAAGTAGGCGACGTTGTGGTTATTGAAGTTCCGCAACTTGTTGAAAAAATAGAGAAAAAAGATATTCCTATCGATATTTTATACGAAGATGATGATATTGCCGTTATAAATAAACCACAAGGTCTTACCGTGCACCCGGCAGGTGGAAATTATACTGATACGCTCGTAAATGCGCTTATGTTTCGTCTCGACAGTTTGTCGGGAATAAACGGCGAAGTTAGACCAGGAATTGTGCATCGACTTGACAAAGATACTTCGGGCGTTATGATAGTGGCTAAAAACGATAACGCGCATCTTTCACTTTCTAATCAAATAGCAGAGCGAACAGTTGTAAAAGAATACGTTGCTTTACTAGAAGGGAATTTGTCTCAAGATAGTGGAAAAGTGGTTACAAACATAGGAAGATCGCCCCGTGACAGAAAATTAATGGCAGTAGTAAAAGATGGTCGAGAGGCAATAACGGAGTATAACGTTATATCCCGTTTTGATCAAAACTGCTTTGTAAAGTTTAGAATTTTGACGGGAAGAACGCATCAAATTCGCGTACACGCAAAATATCTTAATCACCCGGTAGTGGGCGATAAAGCGTATGGATTTAAAAAGCAAAAATTTGATTTAGACGGACAATTACTTCACGCGTACCGACTTAGTGTAACGCATCCGTCCACGGGCGAGCGTATGACTTTTACCGCGCCGCTACCGGAATATTTTGTTAAAGTTTACAATACGCTTGCGAGTAAGGATGGACAAGCGCATTTAGATCAAGTAATTGAGCAAGTTTAGCACAGATTATTGAACAATGATATAGCGAATTATCTTTTGTTAGGTAAAATGGTTGACAAAAAAATGC
>JAZOUI010000239.1:0-1979 GCA_045658145.1 Pumilibacteraceae bacterium | reverse complement strand
GTTGTTAAGATTGTAAACGAAGAGTTGATTGCTCTTATGGGCAGTAGTAACTCTAAACTTGAAGTAAGTTCAAGACCGCCTACCGTAATTATGCTTTGCGGACTTCAAGGTGCAGGTAAAACTACGATGTGCGGAAAACTTTCCCAGCATCTCATTAAGCAGGGCAAAAAGCCTATGCTCGTAGCGTGTGATATTTACCGTCCTGCTGCAATCAACCAACTTAAAGTTGTTGGTAAAAGCGTAAATACTGAAGTTTTTGAAAAGGGCACAAACAAACCTGCAAAAACAGCCGTAGAGGCGATTAAGTATGCTGAAAGCAAAGGCTACGACACCGTTATTATCGATACTGCAGGTAGGCTTCATATCGACGAAGCGCTTATGGATGAACTTCGCGAAGTTAAAAAAGCAGTTTCTCCCACGGAAATTCTTCTTACCGTTGACGCTATGACGGGACAAGATGCCGTAACGGTTGCAAATTCGTTTAACGAGCAACTTGACATCACGGGCGTAATCTTAACCAAACTTGACGGTGATACTCGTGGCGGTGCGGCGCTTTCCATTAAAGCAGTTACTGGTAAGCCCATAAAATTTTGTGGTATCGGCGAAAAGTCGGGCGATTTAGAGCCTTTCTATCCCGACCGTATGGCGTCTAGAATTTTGGGTATGGGTGACGTGCTTACCCTTATTGAAAAAGCACAGTCAGCCGTTTCCGAAGAAGAAATGAAAAAACTTGAAAAGAAGTTTAGAGAGGCGAGTTTCACGCTTGACGACTTCCTTGTTCAGTTTGAAAACATGAAGAAGATGGGGAGCATTAGCGACCTTTTGGGTATGATCCCTGGAATGGGCAATATGAAAATCAGCGAAAAGGATATTGACGAAAGCCGTATTGAAAGGTTTAAGGCAATAATCCGTTCAATGACACCTGAAGAGCGTGAAAAGCCCGACATCATTAAATCGTCTAGAAGAAAACGTATTGCTGATGGTAGTGGTACTACGATTCAGGACGTAAACCAACTTCTAAAACAGTTCGAACAAACGCGCGAACTTATGAAAAGAATGAAAAACGGCTCATTTAAGATGGGCAAAGGAAAAAAACGTTTTCCGTTTTAGTCAGTTAATTTTCGGTTAAAAACCGTATTAAAATAACAAATAAATTTTATTTTTTAAGGAGTAAAGAAAAATGGCAGTTAAAATCAGACTCACCCGTATGGGCGACAAGAAATCCCCTTTCTACAGAGTTGTAGTAGCAGATTCGAGAGCACCTCGCGATGGTAAGTTTATCGACATCGTAGGTACTTACAATCCTAAGACTGAACCCGCTGAAATCAAGATCAATAGCGAAAAGGCTACTGAATGGATTCAGAAGGGTGCACAGCCTACCGATACTGTTCGCGCACTTTTAGTTGGCGCAGGCGTTTTGGAAGCAAAGGCTATGCCCGCAAAAACCAAGGCTATTAAGAAGAAGAGCGAGTAATTGAAGTGGACCATTCCGTTTTATACGGACGAGAGCGCACGAAGCGCAACGTAGGAGAACGAAATGTTAGAACTTGTTAAATTTATGGTCGAGGAACTTGTTGACGACAAAGATGGCGTCGTAGTTACCCTTGACGAAGATAATACTGTGAACGTAAAGGTTTCTAAGGCTGATATGGGCAAAGTTATCGGAAAAGACGGTCGTATTGCAAAGGCCATCCGTACTATTGTCAAAGCAGCCGGCAACAAGACGGGCGTTAAATATTCGGTCGTTATTTTAGAAACGGAATAATAATTACTAAAATTAGAGGGCTATTTTTGGCTCTCTAATTTAGTATAACGGAAAGAGAGGAAGTATGAACGAATTTATTACAATAGGACAAATCGTGCGTGGCGTAGGCATACGTGGAGAATTAAAGGTAAAACCTATAACCGACGATATAAATAGATATAAAAAGTTAAAGGTTGTTTACGTGAAATCTACTCCGTATAAAATGCTTTCGTGT
>JAZOUI010000238.1:0-1939 GCA_045658145.1 Pumilibacteraceae bacterium | reverse complement strand
TACCAACTGCTTCAGCAGCCTGAACTTTGGTCAAGCCTTCTACGTTCATGCCCTTTGCAATCGTGGAAGAAGATACCAACGTGTTTCCCTTTACGTCGTCAATAATCTGAGCGTAGATGTTAGACGTCGAACGATAAACGTTAAGACGGGGACGTTCTGCCGTGCCCGATACCTTATTGCGGACGCGAAGATGTCTTTTTACTCTTATTGCGTTCTTATTTTCTTTCTTAATCATAATCTACTCTCCTTACTTACCCGCAGTCTTGCCTTCTTTTCTGATAACAACTTCATCAGAGTAATGGATGCCATATCCATGATAAGGCTCAACAGGACGCTTAGACTTAATCGTCGCAGCAACCTGACCAACTACTTCCTTAGAAGCGCCCGTGATAACAACGGTGTTAGCATCGGGGCAAGTAATGGTGATTCCTTCGGGTGCAACGTATTCTACGTTATGCGACAAACCAAGGTTCATCGTAAGTTTATTTCCTGCAACGGCTGCCTTATAACCTACGCCGGCGATTACGAGCGTCTTAGTGAACGGAGTCACAACGCCCTTAACCATGTTGGCGATAAGCATACGGTAAAGTCCGTGCATTGCTTTGCTTTCTTTGTTGTCGTTAGCGCGCGTTACGCAAACTTCAGCGCCGTTTACTTCAACGCTAATGTTCTTGCTTGCGATTTCTTGCGTAAGCGTAGCCTTGGGGCCTTTAACGGTAACGACTTGGTCCTTAAACTCGACGGTTACGCCGGCAGGAATTGCAATACTTAATCTACCAATTCTTGACATATCCGCCTCCTATTACCAAACGTAAGCGAGCACTTCGCCACCGATTTTTTCGGCTCTTGCTACCTTATCGGTCATAACGCCCTTAGAAGTGGAGATGATTGCGATACCAAGTCCACCCAAAACTTTGGGGAGTTTGTCATAACCACAGTAAACACGAAGACCGGGCTTACTGATACGCTTAAGGTTGGTGATAACTTTTTCGTTCTTCTTACCGTATTTAAGGGTAATAACGATATCGCTCTTGCCCTCGTTCTCAACAACTTCCGCACTCTTAACAAAGCCTTCGTTTACCAAAATGTCAACGATGGACTTCTTCATTTTGGAAGCGGGAACGGTTACGGTTTCGTGCTTTGCGGTCAAAGCGTTTCTGATTCTCGTCAGTAAATCTGCAATGGGATCTGTAACTACCATAATCGTCCTCCTATTACCAGCTGGATTTCTTTACACCGGGAATTTCACCCTTGTAAGCCAACTCTCTAAAGCAGATACGGCAAATTCCGTACTTGCGAAGTACAGCGTGGGGGCGTCCACAAATAGAGCAACGGGTGTACTCACGAGTGGAGAACTTTTGCGCCTTTTGCTGTTTGTTAATCATTGCTTTCTTAGCCATTTTGAAATAATCTCCTTTTCCCTATCAGTTCTTGAAAGGCATTCCAAGCTTAACAAGGAGTGCTTTGGCTTCGTCATCAGACTTTGCAGTCGTAACGATGTCAATATCAAATCCACGTACTTTTTCTACGAGTTCGTAAGAAATTTCGGGGAAAATGATGTGCTCTTTAATGCCAAGTGCGTAGTTGCCACGTCCGTCGAAAGACTTCGAGGAAATACCACGGAAGTCACGTACACGGGGAAGTGCAATGGATACGAGCTTGTCGAAGAATTCATACATATTCTTGCCACGAAGCGTAACCTTTGCGCCTACAACTTGACCTTCACGAAGTTTGAAGTTTGCAACCGACTTTCTTGCCTTACAAACTACTGCCTTCTGGCCGGTAATTTGTCCGAGATCGTTAACGATGGCATCGATAACCTTTGCGTTATCTCTTGCCTCGCCGCATCCAACGTTGATAACAACCTTATCGAGCTTAGGAATCTGCATGACGCTCTTGTAGTTGTACTTGCTCATGAGGGCAGGTGCTACGTTGGCTT
>JAZOUI010000237.1:0-5592 GCA_045658145.1 Pumilibacteraceae bacterium | reverse complement strand
AAACGGTATCCTTTTTAGACGCGAGGGAGCGCTGAAGTTCCACCATAGCAAATCTTACGCAAGGAATTGCCGAAATATCACTAGCAGCCTTCGATACACGGTGTTCACGAATAAGCGTACTTACGTCCACTCCGTCCAAATATACGTGTTGCGTACCATCAATATTTTTAACGTCAATCTCGGTAACCGCAAGCAATTTTTCCACTTCTTCAGCATCAGTAGGACTAACGCCACAATTAAGCGCTTTTAATCCCATTGCTCTATACATTGCACCAGTATCAAGATATACAATGTTTAATCTTGTAGCAAGAAGTTTTGCTACGGTGCTTTTACCTGCGCCAGATGGTCCGTCTATTGCAATAATCATAAATTTTCTCCTATATCTTATTTTTCAATTAAATCTTTTCTTAAGTTTACAGCGTTGTGAAGATAAACGTGCTTAGGCTCAACTCGTTCTCCACTATTGCTTACTCGCACCATAACCCTGATGCAAAGGGGTAACGCACCGTCGATAGACGGTTCTTTTGCGCTAAAAACGGGAGCGTTTATAACTCCACTTTCTCTAATAGCGCGAGCAGGATAAAAAGCAGTTATATCGTCCGTCGTGCTGATAATATAATCAGTAATTTCAAAATCAGCGTTTGTTAAATTATTTCGTGAAACGATCTCACTCATAAGTTCTACCGAACGCTCGGTTATTTGTTCAACGCTATTTTCGTTTACGGTAGTTCCACCACAAATTGAAAACACTTGATTAATCATACTCTTTACTCCCTGCGCTAGTTCCTGCAAGATAGCCCGTTGAAAGCGCAATTTGAATATTATATCCACCTGTTAATGCATCAACATCAAGCATTTCTCCTGCAAAATAAAGTCCGCTAACGATTTTACTTTCCATCGTCTTGGGATTTACTTCAGAAATGTTTACTCCACCACACGTTACAATGCCTTGTTCAACACTTCCCAAAGCGGAAATCGTGAAAGTTAAGCATTTTAAAAGTTTTACCAAAATAGAACGTTCTTCTCTAGAAATAGAGTTAACGGGCTTGTCTGGATTTATCCCACTACGCTCAATAACGTATGGAATTAGACTTTTTGGCAACAAATCGTCAAGTGAATTACGAAATCTTTTGTTCTTATATTTATCAAAATCTGACAGAATTCTTTTGTCAAGCGTCCCTTCGTCAAGCGCAGGTTTTAAATCGATACAAAGTGGCAAACCTACGTAATTTATCTTGTTGATAAGACTGCTTGCAGATAGAATTACAGGACCTGAAACGCCTTTGTCGGTAAATAACATTTCACCAAATTGCGTATAACAATTCTTGCCCGATCCAACGGTTACCGATACGTTTTTAAGCGATAATCCTTGTAGAGATTTTACGTCTTCTCTCAAATATATAGGTACTAATGCCGGACGAATTTTTGTAACAGTATGTCCAAGTGATTTTGCTAAAGCAAAGCCGTCGCCGTTACTTCCAGTTGACGGATAACTAACTCCACCACACGCTAAAATTACACTATCACACTCGTAAGTTTTTCTGTCCGTAACAACGTGAAATACTTCGCCCTTTTTGACAATTTCCGTCACGTTGCCCTGCTCGAAAAGAACACCTGCATTTTGCGCATACTTTACAAACGCTTTTGTAATATCGCTTGCTTTGTCGGACAGGGGAAAAACACGGTTACCACGCTCCACTTTAGTTTTAGTACCGTTGCTTTCCAAAAGATTTACCGTATCTTCGGGCGTAAAAGCATACAAAGCACCAAACAAAAATTTCGGATTAGTTACTACTTTTTCCAAAAATTCACGTGGAGAACAGGCGTTAGTAACGTTACAACGCCCTTTACCCGTAATATAAAGTTTTTTGCCCGGTTTGTCATTGCGCTCGACAAGTACAACTTCGTTACCACTATATGCACAACTTGCCGATGCTAAAAGCCCCGCTGGTCCAGCGCCCACTACAACTGTCTTCATTATCGCTCCACTCTTAATAAAAGGAAATAGCCACCACAAGAAAAACGCTTGAGGTGGCTTGATTTCTTAAACGGGATGAACTTGCGTTTCTTTATCGTAAACGGTCTTGTCAATGCCAAGTTTAGCAGCCTGACGACGCTTGAAGAAAGGAATTGCAAGTTGGGGGAACAACGCATAAGTAAGGAGATCTTCTTCGCTCTCATAATACTCAGCGATTTCTTTCTTAATCGTTTCAAGTTCGGGCGCAATCGCATCAGCAGGACGATAAGTAATTCTCTCTTCGTCACCGATAACTTTCTTTACCACTTCAGGATTGGGTTCTGCGGGAAGTTGACCGTATTCGCCACGAAGAACGCCTTTGGTTTCTTTGGTAACCATCTTGTATCTTTCGCCTGCAAGAACGTTAAGAACGGCTTGCGTACCAACGATTTGGCTAGAAGGCGTTACAAGGGGCGGATAACCAAGGTCTGCTCTAACTCTAGGAACTTCTTCAAGAACTTCCAAAAGTTTATCACTCTTACCTGCTTGCTTAAGTTGCGAAATAAGGTTAGAAAGCATACCACCGGGAACTTGATAAATAAGCGCGTTGATATCAACCTTCAATACCTTAGAACTAAGGAAACCATCATCAGTAAGACGTTGTGCAACGTTCGTGAAGTGCTTAGTAAGAACGTTAAGGTCTTCAAGATTAATACCAGTATCGTACTTCGTGCCTTTAAGCGTTGCAACAAGTGCTTCGGTAGAAGGCTGAGAAGTACCGTTACCAAGGGGCGACAAAGCAGTATCAACGATATCACAACCAGCCTCGATTGCCTTAAGGTTGGTCATATCGCCAGTACCTGCGGTGTTGTGCGTATGAAGGTGAATTTGAGTACCCTCTTTAAGATTTTCTTTAAGCTTGCTTACGAGAATATAAGCATCGTAAGGAAGAAGAAGGTTTGCCATATCTTTAATACAAATGATATCAGCGCCCATTTCTTCATACTTTTTAGCAAGTTCAACGAAATATTCAATAGTATGAACTTCACTAGTCGTATAACTAAACGCTACTTCGGCAGTACCACCGTACTTCTTAGTAGCCTTAACTGCCGTTTCAATGTTTCTAGGATCGTTAAGAGCGTCGAAAATACGGATAATATCGATACCGTTTTCAATAGCCTTTTTACAGAAAAGGTCTACTACGTCGTCAGCATAATGCTTGTAACCAAGAAGGTTTTGACCACGCAAAAGCATTTGAAGTTTGGTGTTAGGGATTGCTTTACGAATAGCGCGCAATCTTTCCCAGGGATCTTCGTTAAGATAACGCAAGCAACTGTCGAACGTTGCGCCGCCCCAAACTTCGAGTGCATAATAACCTACTTTATCCATTTGCTCCGCTACGGGCAACATTTCGTCAAGGCGCATTCTGGTTGCAGCCTGCGACTGATGTCCGTCACGAAGAATTGTTTCCATAATTTTAACCATAATTAAATATTCTCCTTATAGATTAGAATATTGCAAGGAATACGCCGGCTGCTACTGCCGAACCGATTACACCTGCTACGTTGGGGCCCATTGCGTGCATAAGCAAATAGTTGGTAGAGTCATACTCTTGTCCCACTTTTTGCGAAACACGTGCAGCCATAGGTACTGCAGATACACCTGCCGAACCGATAAGCGGATTGATCTTTCCGCCAGAAAGAACGTTAAGAAGTTTTGCACACAAAAGTCCACCAACAGTACCAAAACAGAACGCTACTAAGCCAAGTACAATAATTAAAATCGTATTGAAGTTAAGGAAAGTTGCGCCCATTGCTTTCGTACCAACGATAGTACCAAGCAAAATGGTAATAATGTTGCAAAGTTCATTACTTGCAGTCTTAGCAAGACGTTCAGTAACCATACTCTCTTTGAAAAGGTTACCAAGCATAAGCATACCCAAAAGCGGAAGTGCATCGGGAAGGATCAAGCCAACTACGAGCGTTACTGCGATGGGGAAAATAATCTTTTCACGCTTGCTTACGGGACGAAGTTGTTGCATCTTAATCATACGCTCTTTCTTCGTAGTAAGAAGTTTCATAAGCGGAGGCTGAATAACGGGGATTAGCGCCATATACGAGTATGCTGCAATTGCAATCGCCGACAAAAGTTCGGGAGCAAGTTGTTGCGTTACGTAAATAGCGGTAGGACCGTCCGCACCACCAATGATACCGATTGCCGCTGCTTGCGCTGCATCAAAACCAAACGCGATTGCGCCAAAGAAGGTTAAGAATACGCCAAGTTGCGCTGCCGCACCGATAAGAAGGCTTTTGGGGTTAGCAATAAGCGGACCAAAGTCGGTCATTGCGCCTATGCCAAGGAAAATCAAAGGCGGATAAATAACTTTTGATACACCGAATTCGAGGTAATGGAACAAGCCATAGTTGGTTTGACCACCATTCATAATAAGTTCTTGTATCTGAAAGTCACTTAATCCGTGACTAGTACCATACAAAATGTCGTATGCCCC
This sequence comes from Pumilibacteraceae bacterium, assembly GCA_045658145.1. Lineage (GTDB taxonomy): Bacteria > Bacillota > Clostridia > Christensenellales > Pumilibacteraceae > UBA10677. The sequence goes on along the minus strand of JAZOUI010000237.1, from coordinate 1,126 downwards.
GGGAATGTTTACGATAAACATACCAAACGATATGGGCAAAAGCAACAAGGGTTCGAACTGCTTTACGATAGCAAGGTAGAACAATACGAACGATATTGCGATCATTACGTAGTTCTGCCACTCAGCGTGCGCTATCGAGTGAGCAATACCCGTGCTTTCCCAAAGGGACACTAGGGTTTCAATCAAATCCATTTATACTCTCTCCTTATTTAATAACGGCAAGAGTTGCGCCCGTTTCTACGCTTTCACCAGACTTAACAACAAAGGAAACAGTACCGTCGCAAACTGCGTTGATGTCGTTTTCCATCTTCATTGCCTCAAGAACTAAAATCTTGTCGCCTTTCTTTACGGTAGCGCCATCTGCTACAGCGAGTTTAAGAACAGTGCCAGGCATAGGTGCTTTTACAGGTTCGCCACCAGTAACTGCAGGCTTTGCAACGGGTGCAGGAGCGGCTGCTACGGGTGCAGGTGCAGCCACGGGTGCTGCAGCGATTACAACGGGAGCGGATGCAACAACGCCTGCTCCAACTTCTTCTACTTCTACAACGTAGGTATTTCCATTTACGTTAACGTTAAACTTACGCATAATTATTTACTCCTTAATTTTTCTTATTTTAAAATAATGCTTTTTACTCTAAACGGGGGAACTTCTCCGTTTGCACTCTCACTCATATAGTACGCGGTAATCGCTGCCATAATAGCGGCAACAGTTTCTTCGTCATTGCTTGCAGTAGCCACAGGCGTTGCGACGGGAACAACTTGCTCCACTTTTTTCTCTACTTTTTCTTTTTTATCTTTTTTCGAGAAAAGCGCGAAAACTCCAACGTAGCCTTTTACTACAAAAATCAATAACGCCAAAACCAAGAAGATTATAAGCATACCAAGAAGAAGAACAAGCAAACTGTCAAGAACCGTTATGTTTTTCGTCGTGTTTGCTAAAAATAACATATCTCTTACCTCTTGTTAATAAACGCTTGAACTGCGCCGATAAGATATTGACGCGAGAAGTTAGGATTGATTACGTTATCAATATATCCCTTTTCTGCTACCGTTACTGCAGCAGTATTTTCTTCGCCGTACGCTTTAGCAAGTTCTTCACTCGCCTGCTCTTTGTTTTCAGCATTAG
>JAZOUI010000236.1:0-3434 GCA_045658145.1 Pumilibacteraceae bacterium | reverse complement strand
ATGATAATACGGCAAAATACAGAAAGAGAGCATATTATGAAAAAAGACGCCGTTTCAAAAGACCCTTATCGCTTCAGTCGCCTGATGTATATTTTAGAGGCTGCATTTGAATATTTTATTGCATTAGGCGTAGGTGGCGTTTACTTAGCAAAACTTACTACTGCCGTGGGAATATCCGACTCGCTTACGGGAATATTGACGTCTTTCGTATCACTCGGTTGTGGATTTCAACTTATTGCAATTTTTATCGCGCATAAAAAACCTGTAAAACGTTGGGTTACGATAGGGCATATCGTTAGTCAGTTTTTATTCGTAGCCCTTTACTTTGTGCCCCTTTTTGATGGGATAGGTACGGGAGTAAAAACGGTGTTGTTTTTCGTGCTGATGCTAGGCGCGCAAATAATCCATAATGCAATCAATTCGCCCAAAACGGGTTGGTATATGGACTTGATTGCTTATGACAAGCGTGGTAGTTTTACTGCGACGAAAGAAATCGTTTCGCTCATAAGTGGTATAGTTTTTTCCTACTTTATGGGCTATATGATAGACGTTTTTGAAATGAATGGAAATATGCAAGGCGCGTTTATTACGGGTGGAATAACGTTGTTCGTTATTGCGACGTTGCATACGCTTACGCTTATTTTTTCAAAAGAAAAGCCTGTACCCCAAACGGAGAAGAAAATTAACGTTAAGGACGTGCTTGGTGGACTAATTAAAGACAAAACGTTATACAAAGTTATGGTAATTGCTATTTTGTGGGCGATTGCAAACTATGCGACTATTTCGTTTATGGGCACTTATCAAACCAAGGAATTAGGCTTTACAACGACGTTCGCGTCCATTGTCGCGATAATAAGTTCAATAGCGCGCGCAGTTGTGTCGCGTCCTATGGGCAAGTTTGCGGACAAAAAATCGTTCGCGTCTGCGCTTATCATTTGCTTTTCAATAGAAACGGTGGGTTTTTTGGTGGCAACTTGTACCACGCCCGAAAACGGCAAACTTTTTTATCCTATTTTCCTTTGCTTGCACGCGATAGGATTATCGGTTATAAATAGCGCGACTATCAATCTTATTTACGATTACGTTGCGCCCGAAAGAAGAACGGTAGCGTATGCTTTTCAGCAAACGATTGCAGGCGTAGCAGGCTTTTTGATTGTAACGTTGCTTAGTCCGATTGTAACGCTAATGCAAAATAACGGTAACAGTATTTTTGGTGTAACCGTTTATGCGCAACAAATTTTCGCGTTGTTTTCCGCTCTCGTTTGCGCATTTGCAGTCATTTACATAATTTTCGTTTTGAAAAAGATGAAACACGTTTCGCCCGATAGCGATGTGGCTGATAGTGAAAAAAGTGAATAGGGGATAGAAGATGGATAAATTATCAGGCTTGTTGATAAAGAGACAATACCTTATAAAAAAAGCCAACGTTCAGCAGTATCTACTGCTTTATAGGGATTTACAGCCCGGACAAAACGTGTACTGGAATGGGTTTGGCCAACCGCCCACGCTTTCTTTTCGCGCGGATTTTGATGATATCGAGTTTAACCGCATTCGCCAAAACAAACGTGAACTTATTAAGGGTAGATTTGTGGGTGGAAACTTGGGGTGGATTGTACCCGAAGATTTGGATTTGTTTGGCGCACTTTATCGCAAACCTATTGAAAAATTTACGGATGATCAGCGTCTTGTTTTGAATCTTATTCAGCAAAACGGACCTATGAATATTCAGCAAATAAAGAAAGAAACGGGTATGCTTGTCAAAGAAATTACGCCCGTTCTTCACAAACTTCAACAAGCGTTTTTGGTGTACGAAGACCAATGCGACGGCGAGTGGGATAGAGCGTGGTATCTGCTTAGCGAAAAATTCCCTAACGTGGATCTAGAAAAGTATTCTAAACTCAGCGCGCTAAAAGAACTCATTATGCGCTTTGCTTACCGTATGGTAAAGTTTGACGAGCGTATGCTAAAAAACTTTTATAAAGTGCCCGATAAACTTATAAAGCAAGCCATCGAGCAGTTGATTGCTGAAAACAAACTCGTTGCGACGGGTGACGGATATATGCGCCCCGACGACGTGCAAAAATTTAAAACGGATGGGGACGCTAGTGCTCGTTTTGTGTATCCTATGCACAGAAACGACCCACTTTATAAAGTTTTTGAAGACGAAATCAAGCAGGTTGTTGAGAAAAACGTTAAGGGAAAAGAATACGACCACGATATTTTGCAAGCGCTATTTGTGGACGGAAAAATCGTGGGCGCAAGCGTAGGCCATTTTAGAAACGGCCCGTACGACGTTAACGATATCGTTTGCGTTATGGACAATGCCGACGAGAGAAAGCAAGAAATAATGGATGCAGTTTCCGCCGTAAACTTTGGTAAAAAGCCCGTTAGATTTAACGGTAAAGAAATATAATTATTATGCCCGTTCTTAAAGGACGGGCATTTTGCTACCGTAAGTTGCAATTTTTGCTATTAAAATAGGTTGATTTGTAAATAGTTGTATGCTAAACTATGGTTAGGAGGATGAAATTATGGTTTTATCAGAAATGATTTATAAATTAAGAACGAAAGCTGGACTTTCGCAAGAAAAGTTAGCTGAACTTTGCGGAGTTTCTCGCCAGGCGGTACAAAAGTGGGAAACGGGCAACGCGTTGCCTGAGCTTAATAATCTCGTAACGATAGCAAAGCGTTTTAACGTTTCGCTTGATAATCTCGTATTTGATCCGTCGTCGCGTATTCAGGACTCGCTTGCATACGAAATAAGCTTAAAACCGCAATATTCGACGATGCACGTATGGGAAGTTTATTCCCGTCAGTTGGAGGTTGAATATTCTCAATGCTATACCGAGGGAAAGGATATCGAGCAGTACAAACAGCTTTTTGACGCTGTAATTGCATTGCCCGTCAGCGAGCATAAGGAAAAATTAGCGGACGTTTTGTTTAATATTCAGCATGGCTTGCCCACGAGAGTAGGTTACGAGTATAACGAGCCAAATAATTACGACGAGATACGCACACTTTGCGAGGGGTGCGAAGTGAACGCTTACGACAAAAAAACTATCGTCGATAAAATCAAAGGCGCGTGGGTGGGTAGAATTTGCGGATGTTTGCTTGGAAAACCCGTTGAGGGAATAGGACTGAGCGATTTGACCGCGTTTTTGAAAGACACGGGCAATTACCCTATGACCAGATATATTCACCGTAGCGATTTTACCAAGGAAGTGGATGAAAAATATTCGTACCCGCGTCGTGACGGTTTCTATCCCGACAGTATCGTTAGTGCGCCCGTTGACGACGACACTAATTATACCGTGCTTGCCCAAGTTCTTATTGAAAAATACGGTCGTGATTTTACGCCCTACGACGTCAGTCGCGTGTGGTTGGATTTTCAACCCAAAAACGCATATTGTACGGCTGAGCGAGTAGCGTTTAGG
>JAZOUI010000235.1:0-3822 GCA_045658145.1 Pumilibacteraceae bacterium | reverse complement strand
GAAAAATTATGTCATTATTAGAAAGCATTAAGGCAAAAGCGGCTAACGCGTACAAGCACATTGTACTTGCTGAAGGTGAAGAAGAGCGTATTATTCGCGCTGCTGAAAAGATCAACGAGCAAAAACTTGCTAAAATTACGCTTATCGGCGACAGCGAAGTAATCTATGCTAAATGCCCCGGCGTAAATCTTGAAGGCGTGGATATTATTAATCCCAACACCGCTGATTTAAGCGAATACGCTGAACTTCTTTATAATCTTCGTAAATCCAAGGGTATGGAACTTGAACAGGCGCAAAAACTTGTTAAGAATAATCTTTACCTTGCAGTTTTGCTTGTTCAGACTGGTAAGGCTGACGGTATGGTAGCAGGTTCGGTTAACTCGACTGGTGACGTTCTTCGTCCTGCACTCCAAATTATTAAAACTGCTCCTGGCATTTCTACCGTAAGCAGTTGCTTTATTATGGTTATGCCCGAAGGATGTAAGTACGGCGAAAATGGCGTACTTGTGTTTGGTGACTGCGCGGTTAACCCCAACCCCACGGCTGAACAACTTGCAGCAATTGCAATCGCATCTGCTGATAGCGCAAAGAAGATTGCTGGTATTGATCCCAAGGTTGCAATGCTTTCTTTCTCGACCAAGGGTAGTGCTAAGCACGAACTTGTTGATAAAGTAGTTACCGCTACTGCGCTTGTAAAAGAGCAAGCACCCGAACTTTCCGTTGACGGCGAACTTCAGGCTGACGCTGCACTCGTTGAGTCTGTTGGCGCGCTTAAGTCCCCTGGTAGCAAGGTTGCAGGTAAGGCAAACGTTCTTATTTTCCCCGACCTTCAGGCAGGAAATATCGGATACAAACTCGTTCAGCGTCTTGCAGGTGCTGAGGCAATTGGTCCTATTTGCCAAGGCTTTAACAAACCCGTTAACGACCTTTCTCGTGGTTGCTCGGTAGAAGACGTTGTAAACGTTGTTGCTATGACTGCACTTCAATCACTCTAATATAAAATAAAGGAGAAATAGTTATGAAAATCTTAGTTGTAAATGCAGGAAGTTCTTCCCTTAAATATCAACTTATCGAAATGGATACCGAAAGCGTTCTTGCAAAGGGTGTTTGCGAAAGAATAGGTCTTGAAGGTTCTGTTCTTGTTCACAAGGGCAAGAAAGAGGCGAGAATTGAAGGTGCTATGCCTACGCACCAAGAGGCTATCCAAATGGTTCTTGATGCTCTCGTTAGCAAAGAGTACGGCGTAATCGACGATATGAGCGAAATCGCTGCAGTTGGTCACCGTGTCGTACACGGCGCTGAAACCTTTACTGAAAGTGTAAAGATCAACGACGAAGTTATGGAACAAATCGCTGATGCAATCGAACTTGCACCCCTTCATCAGCCTGCTAACATTATGGGTATTAAGGCTTGTATCGCAGCAATGCCTAATGCTCCCCAAGTAGCAGTATTTGATACCACGTTCCACTCAACGATGCCTGACTATGCGTATATGTACGCTATTCCTTACGAAGATTACAAGAGTTACCGCGTAAGAAAGTACGGTTTCCACGGTACGAGCCACTTGTTCGTTTCGTCCGAGGCTAGAAAAATCGCTGGTCGTGACGACGTTAAGGTTGTAGTTTGCCACCTTGGTAACGGCGCAAGCGTAAGCGCAGTTAAGAACGGTAAGTGTATTGATACTTCTATGGGACTTACGCCCCTTGAAGGTCTTTTGATGGGAACGCGTAGTGGTGATATCGACCCCGCTGCAGTTGAATTCTTGATGGGTAAGAAGAATTACGACGTTCACGAGATGATGAACTATTTCAATAAGAAATGTGGTGTATACGGCGTTAGTGGCGTATCTTCCGACTTCCGTGACCTTATTGCCGCTATGGACGAAGGTAATGACAGAGCACGTCTTGCAGTAGATATGTTCGCTTATCGTGTAAAGAAATACGTTGGTTCGTACGCTGCCGCTATGGGTGGAATTGATTTCATTGCATTTACTGGTGGTATCGGTGAACATACTGAAATCGTTCGTGAAAAGGTACTTGAAGGTCTTGGCTTTATGGGTGTTGAGTTCGATAGAGAAAAGAACAACAACGTTCCCCGTGGCGAAACCTACGAAATTTCTACGCCCGAATCTAAGGTTAGCGTATTCATTATTCCCACCAACGAAGAACTTGTTATCGCAAGAGAAACTCTTCGCCTTAAATAATGAAATTATCACGCCTAATTGCCAATCTGTTTTATCCTGATAACCTTAAATGTGTTATTTGTGATGCGGAACTGCCCAAGGAGACTAGATATAACGTTTGCGACAAATGTCAATTATCGTATAACGTCAAGTTTTGTCAGCGTTGTGGCAGACCTATTGCAAATATGGCTGAGTACTGTGATTATTGCAAGGAAAATAAGTTTTCTTTTGAAAAAGCGCGTTCCGCGTTTGTGTACGAAGACGATGTTAGACACCTTGTTCATAAATTAAAGTACGGTAATGCGAAGTATTTGGGTAAAACTATGGCGCAATTTATGGCGGACGTTTACTACGAAAGTGGGTTTGACGTTGACGTGATATCTTACGTTCCGATGTATCCAAAAGCAGAGAAGGAGCGTGGATACAATCAGGCAAAAGTTTTGGCGGAAGAATTGTCTAAAATCATAAACATTCCTATTGAAACGCTTTTGTTTAGACAAAAATACACGCCACACCTAGCAAAAATGAGTAAGGAAGAACGTGCGCTTGCTATATCTGATGCGTATGCAGTTATGCCTGTTGAAAGCGTTAAGAATAAGAGAATTTTACTTATCGACGACGTGTTCACTACGGGTGCGACTACTAACGAGTGCGCAAAAGTTTTGAAAAAATCAAAATGTGACGACGTTTTCGTGCTAACTTTTGCTAGCGGTAAACTTAAGCCATTATTATATTGATAAAAGAAGGGGAGTTTGAAAAAAACTCCCTTTTTCTTAAAAAAAGTATAAAAAACAAGTAAAAATGCTTGACAAGTAGTGCGAAGTTATTATATAATAATTCGCGTTGGAAGTAGATTTATTCTCACCGGTTAGGATACCTAAACCGTGTAACGCTAATTTAACAAATGGTTAATTGTGTTATTGAGTGGTGTAAATCTGCGCCGCTCAATATTTTTTTGTTCGGAGGACACGATTATCAATAAGGAGATTGAAATCAACGACAGAATTACCGACGCGGAAATTCGTGTTATTGATGAAAATGGAGTGCAACTCGGCATTATGAGTGCACGCGAAGCAAATCGTATTGCAGACGAAAAGAACCTTGACCTTGTAAAGATCAATCCTGGTTCGACTCCACCTGTATGTAAGATTATGAACTACGGTAAGTTCAAGTTTGATGCTGCAAAGCGTGAAAAAGACGCTAAAAAGAATCAAAAAGTTACCGACCTTAAAGAAATCTGGTTATCAATGACCATTGATACTCACGACCTTGAAACTAAGGCAAAACAATGCGTTAAGTTTCTCAAGGCTGGCGACAAAGTTAAAGTTTCTATCCGAATGAGAGGTAGACAGCAGGCGCACGCTTCATTAGGCGTGGACGTTATGAACGAATTTTACGAGATTGTAAAAGACGCTTGTAATATGGACAAAAAGCCTATGACGGAAGGACGTAATATTTTGATGATCCTTTCACCTAAAAAATAAAAACAATTACGGAGGGTAATAAAATGCCAAAAATGAAAAGTCACAGTGGTGCTAAAAAGCGTTTTCGCTTAACTGCATCGGGAAAAGTTAAACGTGCTCAACAAGGTAAGAACCATATCCTTACTAAAAAGAGCAGCAAGAGAAAAATGGGTCTTC
>JAZOUI010000234.1:0-11328 GCA_045658145.1 Pumilibacteraceae bacterium | reverse complement strand
TCTTACACCTTCTTCCGTATGCGTAGGCGGTTCGGTTATTTCGCCGTCATCAAAATCACAGTCGCCCGTTTCTTTTTCACCACAGTTGCATTGTCTATAATGTTTGTTTTCTGTGGTATCATCAACAGTCCAATTACCAAAGCTATGCTCGGTTGTTTTGGGTACAGGCTCTTCTTTCGTTCTGCCACAATCCGCGCAGGTATAAGTTCTTACGCCTTCTTTAACGTGCGTGGGGTTTTGCGTTATTTCACCGTCGTCGAAATTACAGTCGTCCGTTTCATATTCTCCACAATTACACTCATGTACGTGCTTGTTATCATTTTCACGGTCGGGTGCCCAGTCGCCAAAATTGTGTTCAGGCGTTTTGTCAACAGGCTCATCTTTCGTTCTGTCGCAAATGGTACAGGTATAAGTCTTTACGCCTTTTTCCGTATGCGTAGGCGGTTCGGTTATTTCACCGTCGTCAAAATCGCAGTCGCCCGTTTCATATTCTCCACAATTACATCTGCGTATATGCTTATCTTCAACAGTATCGCTCGCCGTCCAATCGCCAAACTCGTGTACGTGTTCGGGCAGTGTTTCCGCAATTACGAAATAGGAAAAACTGCTTGTTTCAAATGAGATTTTTCCGTTCGCTACGGTAGGAACAAGGTTTTCTACCGAGTTATCCGCTTTAATATGGAATACAAGGTAGTTGCTAATCTGAGCGTTAGGCGCGGGAATAGTAACCGTTACCTTGCCGTTAGGCTGAACCTTTGCGCCCTCTTTCGCAACGTAGATATCGAAAATATATACGCTACCGTTTTTGTTGTAGTTCTGATCGGCAATTACCGTAAGAACCGTTTCTGCCTCTTCTGTGGTTAACGCAACTTCGTTACTTACCAAGGTAGAGCCTTCTTGAAAGCCACCACCATCAACGACAATGCCGTAATCGTTTCTCAATGATTCGAGCGTAGTACTACCACCGGGGTTGCACGCCGTAATAGAAAATACAAAAACAGCGATCACAAAAAGAAGTATGCTTGTTAATAATGATCTTTTCTTCACTTTTTGCCTCCTTTCACACAGTTTCAGCCGTGTTAACTTTTAGTTTTATGTTCTCAAGAATTTCAACGAAGGGTAATTTTCCACCCACCGTTTTGCGATAAACTTCGTCCGAGTTTACCATAATTTGCCCCGGAAGAACTAGCGCCTCTCCTTTTTCGCTCGAAAATTCGATATTGAAATACCACAAAGCGTCCTTTCTTCCTTTTGTTCTTATCGGACAATAAAAGCAAATTTTTCTGTCTTGCATCTTCAGTTCAAGACAACTACTTTCCTCGCATCCGTTAAAAACGCTTTCACCAAATATCGGCATAGAACTGTCAAAATACACCGTGTAAATATCTCTCGGGGCATTGATAAACAAATACTCGGTAGTTGCGTCTTTGTCGATAACTTTTTCGTGCCCTTTTATAATAGGCACTTCAATCTCGTTAAACTGCAATCTTTTTGCTATCACATACGTTACCTCCTTGTCGTTAGTTCGCCGTCACGTTATTTTAAGTCATTATAATTATACCAAACAAAAAAGCGTTTGCGCCTACCTAACTAGTATAGGTTTAGTATAGGTTAGGTATAGGTTTTAAGGATTTTGAGTAAAAAAGCGTAAAAAAAGGCGGTAGCAACAGTTGCTACCGCCGGGTTTTGTTTTACTTAAAGAGTGCTAAAATTTCATCTCTTCCGCTAACGTTTAGCGTTGTATATAAAATACCAAAATGCCATTTTACCGTGCTTTCAGAGATATGTAATTCATATGCGATTTCCTTTTGACTTTTGCCGTCCAAAAGTCCGTCGAGCATTTCCATTTGTCGTGTCGTAAGCGTTTTACCTTGTGGAAGAAGGCTTAGCGCTCTCTCTAATCTTTCGGCTTTGGGAATAGAATCTAGAACGATAACCCTTGTCTTTTCAGGCATAGGCACGTCAACTTTACGTATGTAGTCTTGAAGAAGTAGGTACACGAAAAAATACGCAAGCACGCTCATAAAATAGGTTGCCGCTAGTAGTTCAAAATTCCAAGTCGTTATTTTTTCTACTATCCACATACCGACGTTGCCAAGTACAATAGCGAGCATAAACCCTGCTAGTTTTTGCGACGCGTCTTTTTTCTTTACCAACGACACAATGCAGACTACGAACATAGCCACGAAGTAAGCCAAAACGTAAATAAGGTTTAACGGATGCAAAACACCGTATTCTTTAACAAGGTATGCCGAGCCGTTTTCAAATTCAAGAGTCGCACTCGTATAATACCAGTCTAGCCAGCCCGTCGTAAATACGATAGCGTACATAATTACCGCAACCCCGATAAGTACGCCCAAAACCCATTTTTTATATGCGAACCCACAAAGTTTTGATATTATCATAAACATACACATAGGCACGACTACTTGTCCTAAGTACGTTATTTTATTCGCCCACAACGCGACTTCTACCGTTTTTGAAAGAGATACCAAAAAATAGCCAAGCGTTACGACTGAAACGCAAAGGAACAGAACGAATAGCCACGGTTCGTCTTGTTTTTTGCGTATGCACACAAAATATAATAGTGGCATTATAAGCGATAATGCAAATATTAAACCGTATGCGATTGCCATTGCTCTTCTCCTTTCTTCCTTTTTTTGATACCTAATTTTAACACAATTTCACAAATTCCGTCAAACGCTTAAAGCCTTTATTCAAAAACTTTCAGCCATTTATCGTACTGAAACGCTACGCTATTTGCGGTATGACTGTCGCTACTAGGAATAACTTTCACGCCCCTATCCGTCAGGTTTTTGACCTTTTCTACCGACGGGTACGGCTCTTCTATCCAACCGCGCGAAATTCCGCCCACGTTCATTTCGAAAACCACGCCCGTTTTTATCAACTTTTCTAGTGCGTCGTTATATGCTTTTTGATAGCGTGGATGGTTTTCGTCAAAGAACTCTTTGTTCGCGTTAAACTTCTTCAAAACGTCAAAATGCCCTAGTACGTGTGCGCCCGTTTTTTCTACAATGTTCGAAATAGTGGAAAAATATTCTTCGGCTACGGCGTATGCGTCACCGTCAAACGCGTCAACTAATTGTTTGAACTGCTCTGGCGAGTGGTCGATTGCATAATAAACGCCGTCCTTATACGCGTAATGGAGCGAACCTATAACGTAGTCAAATCCGTCCATAGCCTTTCCACCATAATAATCTTGCTCCACGCCACAGTATAGCGTAATTTTATCCTTATATTTTTCTTTAAGCACGCTCATTTCCTTTTGAAATTTGGCTACGTTTTCCTTTGGCGCGCAAAAAGTATCGTCAAAATCCGTATAGCCGTGAACAACAAGACCGAAAACGTCTAGCCCTTTTTCGATTGCGGACAAAATCATTTCTTCAGGACTGTTTTTGCCGTCACAAAAATATGTATGGTTGTGAAGATCTACTTTTTTCATTAAACCATCTTCTCCTGCTTTACTTTTTTATCGATAACGTGGCGCGAGGCAAGTTCATCGAAAATATCTTTCGTGCTAATGCCCATTTCTATCATAAGCACCAAAACGTGATACATAAGGTCGGCAATCTCGTAAATGGTTTCTTTTTTATCGTCACCCTTGCTAGCAATTATAACTTCGGTACACTCTTCGCCCACTTTTTTGAGAATTTTATCTCTGCCTTTTTCAAAAAGATAGGTGGTGTAAGATCCTTCCTTTTTCTCTGTTTTTCTGCCTTCAATAAGTTTGACAAGCGCGTCGATAGAAAACTCGTTTATCTCGTCGTTTTCAAACAAACGGTCGTTAAAACAGGACAACGTACCCTTGTGACATGCAGGTCCGTCCGCTTTTACCGCCACAACCAAAGCGTCGTAATCGCAATCGGCTGTGATGGAAACGACGTGCTGATAGTTGCCACTCGTTTCGCCTTTTAGCCAAAGTTCATTTCGTGATCTACTCCAAAAACAAGTAAGTTTTTTGTCCATCGTAATGCGCAAACTTTGCTCGTTCATATACGCAAGGGTAAGAACTTTTTTGGTCGCGTAGTCCACGACGATTGCCGGGATAAGCCCCTTTTCATCAAATTTAAGTTTAGAAATATCGATATCCATTTTCACTCCTTATTATATTCGCATAGGAATACCTTTGTTTTTCAGCATACTTTTTAACGCTTTAATTTCCACTTCGCCAAAATGGAATATACTAGCCGCAAGCGCCGCATCAATTTGAGGAATAGCCGTAAATAAATCAACGAAATGTTGCGCGTTGCCCGCTCCGCCTGATGCTATCACAGGCACGGTAACGGCATCACAAACTTTTTCAAGTAGTTCAATATCGTAGCCGTTTTTAACGCCGTCGGTGTCGATAGAATTTACCACAACTTCGCCTGCGCCGTTTTTAACGCATTTTTTAATCCAACTTATCGCCTCGATGCCCGTATTTTCACGTCCGCCCTTTGCAAAAACGCGAAAATCTCCGTCCACTCTTTTTACGTCCACGGACAAAACGACACATTGCGCGCCGTACTTTTTGGACGCGTCCATCACAAGCGACGGGTTACGGATTGCGCCCGAATTAACGCTTACTTTATCAGCGCCACATTTAAGCACGCGGTCAAAATCGTCCACGCTGTTTATTCCGCCACCTACCGTAAAAGGAATAAACACTTTACTTGCCGTCTCCGCTAAAATATCGGTAAACAGTTTTCGTCCTTCAGCCGACGCGGTAATATCGTAAAAAACAAGTTCGTCTGCGCCACACTCGCTATAATAAGATGCAAGTTCTATAGGCGAAGAAACGTCGGAAAGTTTGTCAAAGTTGACGCCTTTAACTACTCGCCCGTCACGAACGTCAAGACAAGGAATTATTCGTTTTGTAATCATTTTGCCTCCTCAATTGCACGACTTAAATCAATTGCACCCGTGTAATACGCTTTACCAATAATCGCACCGTACAATCCGTTCTCTTTTAGTGACACAATATCTTGCATTGTCGAAACTCCGCCTGACGCGATAAAGTCAAGCGTGAATTTTTGTGAAAGTTCACGGTAAAGTTCACGGTTAGTGCCGACCATTGCGCCGTCCTTTGATACGTCCGTGCAAATTACCGTTTTCACTCCTAATTTTTGCAACTTTTCGCAAAAATCAAAAGTCGAATAACTGCTCTTTTCCGTCCAGCCCTTGATTGCAACGTAGCCGTCCTTGATATCAACGCCTACTGCAATTTTATCACCATAGCAAGCAACTGCATCTTTTAAAAATTGTTCGTCCGTGACTGCAATCGTTCCTAAAATAACTCGCATTGCACCTGCAGACAAGTATTTTTCAATCACTTCTTTCGAGCGTATCCCACCACCCACTTCCACAGCCAAAGTGGTGTTTTTTATGATTTCACTTATAGTCTCAATGTTATCCGTATCGCCCGATTTTGCACCTTCAAGGTCAACAATATGCAAAAATTTTGCACCAGCACGTTCAAAATCGCGTACCACGTCCATAGGCGTTTCGCTATAAACGGTCATTTGGGCATAGTCGCCCTTAAAAAGGCGTACGGCTTTGCCTTGCACTATATCTATTGCGGGAAAAATGTTCATACTCTACTCCATCTCACAAAAGGCGCGCAAAATATTTAGTCCCGTTGCGCCACTCTTTTCAGGGTGAAATTGACAACCCATAACGTTATCTTTTTGTACGCACGCCGTAATGGACGCGCCGTAATCGGTGGTAGCAATAACACTTTCTTCGCAATCCACCGCGCAAAAACTATGCACGAAATAAACGTATTCGTTATCGGTTAAATACTTAAATAGCGCGCTTTCCTTTTTCTTTGCCAAAACGTTCCAACCTATATGCGGAATCTTAAAATCACGGGGTACGTACTGCGCGATTGGCGCAATATTACCCTTAATAAGTCCTAATCCTTTGTTCTCGCCGTACTCACTACTTTTCTCAAAAAGAAGTTGCATACCAAGGCAAATTCCCAAAATAGGCACGCCTAGTCTTGCTCGCTCGCAAATAACTTCGCCTAGTCCGCTATCCATTAATTTTTTTGACGCGTCGCCAAACGCGCCTACGCCGGGCAAAATAATTTTGTCCGCTTTTTCAATGACTTCCCTGCTTTCACTTATGGTCACGTCGTAACCGATAGCCTTAAACGAGCGTTCTAGCGAAAACAAATTACCCACTCCGTAGTTAACGATTACTATCATTACAAAACTCCCTTAGTGGACGGCACTTGGTCGGCATAGCGCTGGTCAATCTCTACAGCCTGAGCAAGCGTTCTTGCAACGCTTTTGAACGCGCCTTCTAAAATGTGATGCGAATTTACGCCTGCCATCTGACAAAAGTGCAAAGTACATTTTGCATTTCTCACAAAAGCCTGAAAAAACTCTTCGCCAAGTTCGGTGTCAAAGTCGCCTACTTTTTCGGCAGGGATATCCATATCATACACGAGTAACGCTCTGCCCGAAATATCGACAGCCGACAAAATGAGCGCCTCGTCCATAGGCAAAATGGTATTACCGTAACGTTTAATTCCCTTCTTTTCGCCAAGCGCCTTGTCAAATGCAAGCCCTAAACAAATGCCCACGTCTTCCGTCGTATGATGAAAATCAACGTCCACGTCCCCCACGCATTTAATCGTAAGGTCAAATTTGCCGTGACGGGCGAACAGCGTAAGCATATGGTCTAAAAAGCCACAACCCGTGTTAATCTCACTTGCTCCATTGCCGTCAAGATTGAGCGTAAGCGCAATTTCCGTCTCCGTTGTCTTTCTATTTATTTCAGCCGTTCTCATAGGCTTTCCTCCAAAATTTCTTTGATATTTTGCATCAAAATGTTCATTTCTTCTTTACTTCCTACGGTTATGCGAACGAAATCGCTAATCCTATTTTGCGAGAAATGACGTACAAGCACTCCGCGCTGTTTTAACTTTTCGTACAACTCGCCACCGTCAATATCTTTGCTTTTTGCAAACAAAAAGTTCGTAACCGAATTTGTAACGAAAAAGCCAAGTTTTACTAATTCGTTTTTAGTCCACTCGCGGTTTTCCACAATCTCGGCACAATTTTTTTCAAAATACGCCTTGTCTTCTAGCGCGCCTATTCCCGCCTCGCTCGTCATACGATTGACGTTATAAGGATTAAGCGAATACTTTATCGCGTTAAGGTCGCTAATCAATTTTTCGCATCCGATAGCGTAGCCCAGTCTTGCTCCTGCCATTGAGCGTGACTTAGAAAAAGTTTGCGTTACAAGTAAATTTTCATACTTATTTATAAGTGAAACTGCGCTTTGTGCGCCAAAATCCACGTACGCCTCGTCGATAACCACGACGTTACCAATATTGTTGATTAAAATTTGTTCGATCTCCGCAAGCGTGAGAGCAATGCCCGTAGGTGCGTTGGGATTTGCAATAAAAATCGTTCCTTTCGCATTGAAATAGTCGGATATATTTATGCCGAAATTTTCATTAAGCGCAATCGTGCGATAGGGCACGTTGTTTATTTGCGCAAAAACTTTGTAAAACCCGTACGTTATATCCGCAAAAACGGCAGGAGTATTTTGGTCACAATACGCCATAAACGCGAAGTTAAGCGCCTCGTCCGAACCGTTTGTAACCAACACTTCACTACGCTTTACGTCATAAACACGCGCTAACGTACCCGTCAATGCGCTACTATCGGGATCGGAATACAGTTGCAAATTCTCGCTTGCCTTACTCGCCCTTTCTATCGCAAGTGGCGACGGGGGAAAGGGGCTTTCGTTAGTATTTAGTTTAACGTATTTTCGCTCTTTTGGTTGCTCGCCCGGGGTATAGGGCGTAAGCGTAGCGTATTTTTCGCTTAAAAATTTACTCATTGTCATCCTCTATTCTAATAATAGCACTTTTCGCGTGTGCCGTCAACCCTTCTTTGTTAGCAAAAAGGTGCACGTCGTATGCCACGCTTTTCAACGCGTCGCGCGTATAGTAAGTGTACTGCGTCTTTTTTACAAAATCATCCACGGACAAGGGGCTAGAAAATTTTGCCGTGCCCGACGTAGGCAAAGTGTGGTTAGTACCCGACAAATAATCGCCTAGCGCCTCAGGGCAATTTTTACCCATAAAAATCGAGCCTGCGTGACGAATTTTGGGCAGATAATCAAAGGGATTTTCCACGCAAAGTTCAAGGTGTTCAGGAGCAATTTCGTTGACCACGTCTATCGCCGTTTGCAAATTTTCGGTCACGATTATCTTGCCGTTTTCATCAATGGAAGTACGCGCAATTTCAGATCTAGAAAGGAGCGGAATTTGCTTTTCTAGTTCTTCACTTACGCGCGTAGCAAGGTCGTAACTATCCGTAACCAAAACTGCGCTAGCCAGTTTGTCATGCTCGGCTTGCGACAACAAATCCGCCGCTAAAAACTTAGGATTGCACTCGCCGTCCGCCAAAATCATAATTTCGCTAGGTCCAGCAATCATATCAATGGATACCTGCCCAAAAACTTGCTTTTTCGCCTCGGCAACAAAAGCGTTACCCGGGCCCACAATTTTATCCACTTTGGGAATAGTTTGCGTTCCGTAAGCAAGCGCCGCTATTGCCTGCGCTCCGCCCACTTTATAAATCTTATTCACTCCTGCAACCTTTGCCGCCGTCAAAATTACGGGATTAACCTTGCCGTCACGCCCCGGCGGAGTTACCATAACCACTTCTTTAACGCCTGCAACTATCGCCGGGATTGAATCCATAAGCACGGTGGACGGATACGCCGCCGTACCTCCTGGAACGTAAAGTCCTGCGCGGTCAACGGGTACTACCTTTTGTCCCATAATAATGCCGTTGCCTTCGTCTATTTCAAAGCCGTTATTCTTTTGTTTGGAGTGAAATTTGCGTATATTCTCACTCGCGCGATTAAGCACGCGCACAAACTCGGGGTCTGCATTTTGATAAGCATCGTCAATTTCTTCTTGCGAAACCTGCAAACTCGTAAGGCAAGCGCCGTCAAACTTTTTACAATATTCGTAAAGCGCATCGTCGCCACGCTTTTTCACGTTTTCGATAATGTCCATAACGATTGCGCTCACGTCCACTTTGGGCGAAACGCGCGCAAAAATTTCATCAGGGCTTACTTTATTAAAATCGTATATCTTTATCATAAGTTCTCCACTATTAAGCCTATTTTGTTAACGATATCGTCAATCACGGTTCGCTTAAATTTATAATTTGCCTTGTTTGCGATAAGGCGCGCGCTGATGTCCACGATTTTTTCGCGTACGACCAAATTGTTTTCGCGCAACGTCGAACCCGTCTCGACAATATCCACGATTACGTCTGAAAGCCCTAAAACGGGCGCTATCTCAATCGAACCGTTAAGATGAATTATATCAATATCTCTACCCTTCGCTCGGTAATAATTTTGAGCAATGTTGCTAAACTTTGTCGCTACTCTTAGCGTACGCTCCGTGTCGTCCAAAAAGTCTGAACGCGTTGCAACCGCCATATAGCACTTGCCTTTTTTAAGGTCCAAAAGTTCATATACGTCAGGCTCGTATTCTAGCAAAATATCTTTGCCTGCCACGCCGATATCAGCAGCGCCACGCTCGACGTAAATGGCTACGTCCGACGGCTTTACCCAAAAATACCTTACGCCTAACTGCTCGTTTTCAAATACGAGTTTTCGGTTTATCTCCTTAATGGCGGGACACTCGTATCCTGCCTTTTCAAAAAACTCATATACTTTTTCGCCCAACCTTCCTTTTGGCAGAGCAACGTTGATTATCTTGTCCATCAGTTGCCTCCTTTGCCCACCGTAACGGTATTTTCACACTTAACGGAAACGTTATCGTTTTTAGCGACGTACACGCTTTTTCCTTGCTCTTTTATCTTTCGAACGGTATCGTTGATTTCGCATAAATTAGCGTCGCCCGTTATTACCAAAACGTCAAAGTCATATTTCTTTTTGTTTTGGCCAAAACGTTCAAGTAGGTCGAGTTGCACGGCAAATCCTATCGCTTTACTACTTTTGCCCATACGTTTCATAAGATTGTCGTACTGTCCGCCCGAAATCACGCTAGTAGGTATTCCGTCCACAAATCCACAAAACACTATGCCGTTGTAATACTTCATATTAGACGAAACGGAAAAGTCCACGTTTACGTTTTCAATTCCCTGTCTTTCAACTTCGCCTAGTAACGATTTTAGCGACGTAACTGCGCTCTTTGCCACGTCGTTTACAGCAAAACCGTCCACCACGTCCCCTATCGTTTTGATATTTCCACTCACGATAGCAAGTTTTTCCACAAGCGCCGTTTTATCACTTGGCAATCCGTTTTCAGCGCAAAGTTCTTTTATTCCGCCCACGTTTTTCTCGCCAAGCAATTGCAAAATTTGGTCTTGATAATCCGTAAGCCCCACGTAATCAAGCACGCCTGAAATTATACCAAGATGCGATACGTCCATCGTCCAAGAGGGCGAAATGCACTCCAAACTTTTGCTAGCAAGCATCAAAACTTCGCACACGGCGTATTCGTCCACGTCGCCAATACACTCAAGTCCGACCTGCATAATTTCCTTAAACGCGTGACTACCTTTTGGCATACGATAAACGTTTTCGTTGTAGAACACTTTTCTAAGCGTTTCGCCTTCCGTACTGTTTTTTATAATGGACATAGTCACGTCGGGCTTAAGCGCCATAAGTTTACCGCTCGCATCCGTAAAAGTTATCATATCTCCTGCGACAAGGAAATCTTTGTTTTTTACGTACAAGTCGTATTCTTCAAACTTGCTCATCTTGTACTGAGAATAACCGTAAGAAGAATAAAGCGTTCGCAAGTTGATTTGCACACGCTCTTCCGTCTTGAAAATCATTGCATCACTATTCATTGATTTTATCATCCTTCTTATCAATTATTTTTTTGTATCCGCCCGTGCCGTACATCAAGCATTTATTTACTCTGCTTATCGTAGCCGTACTCGCGCCCGTAGCCTTAACTACCTCTTGATAGTTTTTGCCCTCGTCAAGAAGTTTCGCCACCTCAAGTCGTTGCGAAATATCTTCTAGTTCCTTAATCGTGCATACGTCCACGAAAAATTCACGACACTCCTCTATCGTTTCAAGCTTGAGTATCATTTCAAACATTTTGTCGTACTTTTTGGGGTTAAATCCTTTCATAAAACACCTTTCCGTTTGGTTTACTTTAATTGTTTACCATTTTAGCACAATAAAGTGGTAAAGTCAACGCTTTTAACTGCGTTTTTCCATTCTTTTCCCCCTTTTTACAAAAATTTTTACCATTAATTAAATAAAGAAAAGAAAAACTCCACCCTCTTGGGGCGGAGCGTGTGAAACGTA
>JAZOUI010000233.1:0-2320 GCA_045658145.1 Pumilibacteraceae bacterium | reverse complement strand
ACCGTTACTGATTGCGCTCATAGCATGTTCGCGAATACCGAAGTGGATATTTCTTCCACCGTAGTTTTTAGCCGAATAATCGCCCAAGCCCTTAAGATAAGTCTTGGTAGAAGGAGCAAGGTCGGCAGCACCACCTACGATAGTAGGAATTCTTTGCGCGAGTTTGTTAAGCACTACTCCACTCGAATTTCTCGTAGCGTCAGCCTTTTCGCCCTTTGCCCAAAGATCAGCGTCTTTAAGTAGGTCGGGAAGTTCGCGTTTTACTGCGCTCATAAACGCCTTGTAGTCGTCAGGATACTTTACCTTATATTCTTTGAGAAGGCGTTTCCACTTTCTCTCGTAACCCGAAAATCTTCTTTGCATAGATGCCGTATGCTCGTAAACGGCTTTGGGTACGGTAAAGGGCATATAGTTGTAGCCCATATCTCTCTTCATTTGCTCGGTAAGTTCTTTGCCAAGCGGTGCGCCGTGACAATCAGCCGAGCCTGCTTTTGCCGAGCCGTGTCCGATTTGAGTATTTACGATAATAAGCGAAGGCTTGTCCGTTTCTTTCTTTGCACGCTTGATTGCCTTGTTAAGCGCATCAATATCTTCGCCGTCGGTAAGTTTGATTACCTGCCAGCCCTGTGCCTCGTGACGCTTTGCAACGTTTTCGGTGAAAGCAATGTCGGTGTCACCTTCAATCGTGATATGGTTGCTATCATAAATAACGATAAGTTTACCCAGTTTCCAAGTGCCTGCAAGCGACGCTGCCTCGCTTTCGATACCTTCCATCATACAACCGTCGCCACAAAGCGCGTAGGTATAGTGGTCGATAAGTTTGATATCTTCCTTATTAAAGCGTGCAGCGAGCATACTTTCCGCTACCGCAAAACCTACCGCGTTTGCAATACCTTGACCAAGCGGTCCGGTAGAAGTTTCTACGCCCTTGGTATGACCATACTCGGGGTGACCGGGCGTAAGCGAGCCAAACTGACGGAACGATTTAAGATCGTCAATCGTAAGTCCGTAGTTAAACAAGTGCAACAACGAATAAATAAGCATCGAGCCGTGTCCTGCGCTCAAAACAAAACGGTCACGATTGAAAAAGTCGGGGTTTTTGGGGTTATGCACAAGGTTATTTGCAAAAAGCGTATAGCCTATCGTTGCACATCCAAGCGGAAGTCCGGGATGTCCACTATTTGCCTTATCAATCGCTTCAGACGAAAGCACTCGTATAGAATTTACAGTAAGTTGCTGGATATCGTTCATTTCTTTCTCCTTTGGTTAGTAAAATAACGCTTTTTCGTCATTTCAAATTATTTTTTATCCAAAAAGCGCACTTTTTAGACGTGTTTTGGAAAATTTGCTAATATTATTATACGGCATAACGCAAGCAAAAGTCAAGAGAAAAACTCTTACTTATTGCTTAATTTTAAATACAAAGAAATAATTCTTTCAGCGCTTTTGTTTATGCCCGAATACGTGTTGTCAATAGTAAAGTCGGCGTACTTATTATAAAGTGGATAACGCGTCTGCATAATTTCCTTTACTTTTTCAATTCCGCCTTCTTTTACCAGCGGACGACGATCATTGCGCGAAACACGTTCGTAAATCGCCTCTGCCGTAGCCGTAAGACAAACAATTATCCCGTTACTTTTTAGCATTGACATATTCTCTTCGTCAAGCACCACTCCGCCACCGCAAGCAATAACAACGCCGTCACTTTGCGACAACAGTTTGACAATTTCCTTTTCTCTCGTGCGGAATTCACTTTCGCCCGCTCGCTCAAAAGTTTGTGACACTTTTTCTTTGTATAAGGATTCATACACTTCGTCGCAATCAAAAAAGGGCATATTCAGTTTTTTAGAGATGAGTTTGCCCGTGGTCGTTTTCGCCGAGCCCATCATCCCTATCAGCACTAAATTTTTCATTATCTTTCAAGTAGTGCCGTAACGGCTAAGGCATAACTTTGCTCGCCAAAGCCACAAATCGAGCCTATGCAAGCAGATGCTATTACGGACTTGTGACGGAATTCTTCACGCTTATAAAGGTTGGATAAATGCACTTCGACAACGGGCACGCTAACGCTTTTGATAGCGTCGTGTATCGCATAACTGTAATGAGTATACGCCCCTGCATTCAGCACGATTCCATCTTCCGTCGCGTTTTGAATAGCGTCGATAATTGCGCCCTCGCAGTTGGATTGATAAAAAGTAAACTGCACGTTTTCAAACTTATTTTGCAAACTCACGTTGATATCGTCAAGCGTGCGCGTTCCGTAAATTTCAGGCTCGCGTTTGCCGAGCATATTGAGATTAGGACCGTTTATAACGAGAAT
>JAZOUI010000232.1:0-1624 GCA_045658145.1 Pumilibacteraceae bacterium | reverse complement strand
CGCTCACGAAAAGGGCTATGACGAAAACGTTTATCTTGATTCGGCAACTCGCACTCATATCGAAGAGACGGGTGGCGCGAACATCATCTTCGTTACCAAAGAAGGCAATATCGTAACGCCTAAGTCGGACACTATTCTTCCCTCCATTACTCGTCGTTCGCTCCTTCAGGTTGCAACCGACTACTTGGGAATTAAGGCTGAAGAACGCGAAATCTCGCTTGACGAAATTTCTTCGTTTACCGAGTGTGGTCTTTGCGGAACGGCTGCAGTTATCTCGCCCGTTGGCACTATCGACGACCACGGCAAAATCATTACCTTCAACGAAGGCAAGAACGAAATGGGCCCCGTTATTAAGCGCCTTTACGAAACTTTGCGCGCTATCCAAATGTGCGAAATTCCTGCTCCCGAAGGCTGGATTAAAGAAATATTATAACAAAAAACGCAAAACGGGGTATAACGTTATGCTCCGTTTTATTTTACTACTTTACTTGCAAGGAGAAAATTATGGCTATTGTAACTATTATCGGCTCGGGTATGATGGGCTCGGCACTCGCCTTTCCTGCGCGCGAAAACGGCAACGAAGTTAGACTTGTCGGCACTCATCTCGACCGTGAAATAATCGAAAACTGCAAACAAACTAACCGTCATCCCAAGTTTACGAAAGACTTCCCTGACGGCGTAAAGTACTATCAAATCGAAGAAGTGGAAAAGGCTATTGACGGCGCTGATATGATTATCGGTGGCGTAAGCAGTTTTGGTGTAGAGTGGTTTGGCGAAAAAATCCTTCCCCTTATCCCCGACTCTGTTCCGCTTATTACCGTTACGAAAGGTCTTATGGACCAAGAAGACGGCTCGCTTATAACCTATCCCGACTACTGGCAATCCGTTCTTGATAAACTAGGCAAAAAGGTTTCGCTCAATGCAATCGGTGGACCTTGCACCAGTTACGAACTCGTGGCGCACGACCAAACCGAAGTTGCTTTTTGCGGTAAAAACCTTGAAACGCTTAAATTCTTAAAGTCGGTTATGGCTACGGACTACTACCATATCAGTTTGTCCACCGACGTTACGGGTATCGAAAGCGCAGTTGCTCTTAAAAACGGCTATGCGCTGGGTATCGCTCTCACTATCGGCGTTAACCAAAAGAATTTCGGTCTTGACAGCGAACTCCATTTCAATTCGCAAGCGGCAGTATTTGGTCAGGCAACTAAGGAAATGTACAAACTCCTTTGCTACCAAGGCGCAGGCACGCTCAACAATCTTGCCGTGGGCGCAGGCGACCTTTACGTTACCGTTTACGGCGGAAGAACGCGTCTTGTAGGTATATTGCTCGGTCGCGGTTACACTATCGATCAAGCGAAAGAAGAACTTAAAGGCGTTACTTTGGAATCACTCGTTGTTGCTGAACGCGTTGCCCGCGCTGTCATTAAAGCATCTGCGCTTGGCAAGCTTTCTCTCGAAGATTTCCCCCTTCTTATGCACGTCAACGACATTTTAATCAACAAAAAGCCCGTTGATATCCCGTGGGAAAAATTCACTTTTATCGAATAAAACAGTTTATCTCTTTTGCCGACGACTTCTCCTAAAGTCGTCGGTTTTTTTATACTCTTTGGCAAAAAAACCA